>RKSB01000197.1 GCA_007571095.1 K189A clade bacterium
CGAAGAGCCCGAACAAGGTCATCGTCACAGGACCTGGCCGGGTCGAAAAAATCCAGTGCTCGCGTCATCAGCAGGTAGGTATTGGCATCGAAGCTTCTGGAAAAAGAACTGCCCTGATACTGCAGATAACTCTCAACCTGAAACTTCACCTCCTCGAGGCCAGACCTCCAGTCGCCGCTGCGCAGGTCTCGACCAAATTTGGCCCGCATGCCGTCGTCCGACTGATAGGTTACATGGCCCACCATGCGAGCGATGGAAAGGCCTTTTTCGGGTGCTGCATCCTTCTCGACATAGCGGCCATCGTAAAAGTTGAAGTCGGATTGAATGGCGTTTCTGGCAATCTCGTTGAAGGCGATGTTTTGAGCGGACAGCCGGGCGGCACTGGCGATCATGATTGAATGGCGAATGCGAACAGGAAAATCGATGGCCCATTGCAAGGCCTGCATGCCGCCGAGGCTGCCGCCAATAACCGCCGCCCACTGCTCAACTCCAATCGAGTCCGCCAGCAGGGCCTGCGATTGAACCCAGTCTTTGACCGTAACCTGAGGGAAATCGGGGCCAAATGGCTTGCCGGTTTGAGGGTTGAGGGTCAAGGGTCCGGTGCTGCCATGGCAACCGCCCAGATTGTTCGGCGAAACCACGAAAAAGTGATTCGTGTCTATCACCTTGCCCGGGCCGATAAACAAATCCCACCAGCCGGATTTTTCATCGGACGGATCGTGCAGACCAGCGGCGTGATGATTGCCCGAGAGGGCGTGGCAAACCAGGACTGCATTCGTTCTGGCCCGATTCAGTTCGCCGTAGGTCTCAAAAACCAGCTCGAACTCGGGCAGGGTTTCTCCTGATTCCAGCTTCAGTGGCTGGTCACAGCGAAATTTTCGGGGCTTGACTATCCCGACCGAATCCTCGGGTATTGTCGGCATCCTAAAACAGCCCCAGAAAAGACCCCAGCGAGCGTTCAAAGGCGGGCAGGATGTAACGATCCAGTGCCGACAACACTAAAAAAACCAGCAGTATTGAAAAATCCAGTCCACCGACAGGTGGAATGAGCTTGCGAAAGGGTTCCGTGATGGGTTCGGTCAACTGGCGGATCAACTCAAGGCCCGGGTGTTGGGCGGCGGGTGCGACCCAGCTGACTATTACCATAATCAACAGGGCAAACCAGTAGACGTCCAGAATGATTGACACCACTCCAAACGAGGCTTTGAGCAGGGCCGCTGCCAGACCCGGCCATTCGTACACACCGGCCAGTACAGGCAGAGAGTCAGCCAGCAGTACGCCGGCCAGAGCGACCGCCAGAGCGGCATAGTCGAACAGTCGCCGAGCCGGCAGGATCAGAATTTTGCGTAAGGGTGCCAGAACAGGCTGAGTGATATTAACGATCGACTGCACCAGAGGGTTGTAAAAATCGACCTGCATGGCCTGAACGAGAAAGCGCACGACAGCCAGAAAAACCGCAAAGTAAACAAGGGCATTCAGGATAAAAAAGAAACCGCCAGCATAAGTGCCAGACATAAAACTGCTCTCCGATGAACTGACGAGCCCGCACCGGCCGCCGGAACTATTCTACACCTTGCCCTCGCCGTCAACAGGAGTCGGCGAGGACCCCAGAACAACCGAACGCTCTCGGGCTGCTGCGAGGGCCGCTGAGATCAGATCGTTAAACCCTCCTTCGCCCAGCAGATCAAGTGCGGCCTCAGTGGTACCACCGGCAGAAGTCACCTGTGCACGCAGACGATTCGGCGGCAAGGGCGACTCCAGCATCAACTTGCCTGAACCATAGGCTGTTTGCAGGGTCAGCACCCTGGCCTGCTCCCGAGTCAACCCGAGGGCCACGCCTGCTTCGATCATGGCCTCGGCCAGCAACAGAAAATAGGCCGGACCACTGCCTGAAACCGCCGTCACTGCATCCATGTCCGATTCCTTTGTCAACCAGACAACCCGTCCAACCGCCTGCATGACGGTTTCCGCCTGCTGTCGAGCGGAGGCCGACAGATTGCGGCCATACAGGGCTGTAACGGCGGCACCCACCAACGCCAGAATGTTGGGCATCGCCCTGACTGCAACCAGATTCGAGCGGCCAAGCAAATCACCGATGCGGCTCAGGTCGATGCCTGCCATGATCGACAGCACCAGAGGGCTGTGAGCCAGAGCCCTGCCGAGCGGCGGCAAAACCTGTGCGGCCATCTGAGGCTTGATCGAAAGCACCAGGCAATCCGATTGCGAGGCCAGTTCAAGGTTATCGGAGAGTGCCTGAGCACCCAGATCTTCCAGGCGTTTACGCGAATCAGGGTCAGGGTCAGAAGCCCGCAGCCTGGCTGGCTCAAAGCCTCGGGCGATCAAGCCTCTCACGATGGCACAGGCCATATTGCCCGCACCTATAAAACCAATGTTCGCAGTCATTTGGAGAAGAGATTCGGTGGTTCAGCAGAAATTCAGTATAACCATTCCTTAGACGGGTTCTGCCGGTTTTCTCGGGCCCAGCAGAGCGGTGCCTATTCTCACCATGGAGCTGCCCTCGGCAATGGCGACCTCAAAATCGTCGCTCATACCCATGGACAGAGTGTCCAGATTTTCTTCGGGCAGGGCATCGGACACTTGTCGATGCAACTGGGCCAGCGCTCGAAAGGCCTGATGCAGACGGTCTTTTGAAAGCGTCCGCTCGGGAATGGCCATCAGCCCGCGCAGCTTCAGCCGAGGGTAAACCACCAGCTGTCGGCACAGGTCAAGGACATCCGCCGGAGCGACTCCGGCCTTCTGTGGTTCTCGATCAAGATTGACCTGAACACAGACATTCAGGGCGGCCAGCGCAGGCGGCCTTTGCTCGGCCAGCCGACGCGCTATCTTGAGTCGATCCAGACTTTGTAACCAGTCGAAATGGGCCGACAGGGCAGCCGTCTTGTTGGACTGCACTCTGCCGATAAAGTGCCAGCACGGCTTCAGGTCTTCGAGTGCCTTGATTTTGGGCAAAGCCTCTGCCAGGTAGTTTTCTGCAAACAATTCGAGGCCCGCTCGATGGGCCGCCCGAATGTCGGCAATCGACTGGCCCTTGGTGACCGCCAGAAGTGCCACATCATCCGCTGACCGGCCAGCCTCTTCTGCGGCGGTGGCCACTCTGAGCAGAATCGACTGCAGGCGATCGGCAATCCTGAGGCCGCTTTCGTCTGTAGCGACAGAGGTCATTTATCTGCCGCCGCTATCGGCTTTTGTCGCTGTTCAGACACCTTGAAAGAGCCGAATCTTAAAGTCCTGCAATTGAATGATGACATCATAAATGACCGACAAGGGAATGAGTCTGAAAGTAAACAGCCTGCTTCGTCTGTGCGTTCAACAGGGTGGTTCTGATTTGCA
Source organism: K189A clade bacterium (assembly GCA_007571095.1). Classification (GTDB taxonomy): domain Bacteria; phylum Pseudomonadota; class Gammaproteobacteria; order Pseudomonadales; family Azotimanducaceae; genus RKSB01. Next base: position 3,352 of record RKSB01000197.1, read on the forward strand.
TCTGGTGCCAAACGGCCAGCCTCTGCTGCGCATTGACGGAAACCTTCGGCGGCTTGGCGAGCCTGATCTTAGTGCAGCGGATGTAGGGGACATGCTGCTTGAGTTGATGAATGAACAACAGAAGAAGCTCTACCAAAAGCGGCTTGATGTTGATTTCGCTCACTCGTCGAAGGGCATTGGCCGCTTCAGGGTAAACGCCTTTCATCAGTATCATGGGCAGGCGGCGGCTCTTCGTTTCATTCCCGATCAAGTCCCCGAACTTTCGAGCCTCACGGCCAATCCGGTTTTTGAGCGACTGACTCATTGCTCTAACGGCATCATCCTGATCACCGGGCCCAGCGGATCAGGAAAAAGCACGACCGCAGCGGCGATGCTGGAGCGAGTCAACAAGAGTCAAAGCAAGCACATCATCACGATAGAAGACCCCATCGAGTTCATTTACAAGCCAAAAAAATGCCTGTTCTCGCAACGAGGCGTGGGCCATGAGGTGGCTGATTTTCAGGGGGCACTTCGGTCGGCATTGCGAGAGGATCCCGATATTATTCTGGTCGGCGAAATTCGCGATTCGAAGACTGCCCGTCTGGCCATGACCGCCGCTGAAACCGGTCATCTGGTGGTAGCCAGCCTGCACACGGCCTCGGCAGCCAAGGCTGTGGATCGCATGCTGGATCTTTTTGCCGAGGCAGACAAATCGACCGTTCGCGGGCTCCTGTCCCAGTCGCTTCGAGCGGTGCTTGCGCAAAAGCTGGTGCCGAAACAAGGCGGTGGCAGAATAGCGGTTCACGAAATTCTGATTTCCACGGTCGCCGTGCAGAATCTGGTACGGCAGGGCAGAACCGACCAGCTGGCTTCGGTCATTGAGACGAGCACGGATCTCGGTATGCAGACCTTTGAGCAACATCTGCGCCAGCTGAAAGACTGCCAGATCATCACTCCAGAGGTTTATCAGCGAGTCGTCGAGGAAACCGGGTCAACGGCCAGATTCTGAACCTGGGGCTTCACGGAACAGGCTTTGAAGAAAACCTGCTCAAGGGCGTTCAGCACTCAAATGTCGAGATTCTGGACTTCCAGGGCCTTCTGCTCGATAAAGGCTCGCCTCGGGTCAACCGAATCGCCCATCAGAATGTCGCAAGCCTTGTCGGCGGCCATGGCATCGTCTATCGACACCACCAGCATATGGCGATTCTCCGGATTCATGGTGGTCTCCCACAGCTGATCGGGATTCATTTCTCCCAGACCCTTGTAACGCTGGATATCCTGTCCGCGTCTGGCCTCGGACATCAACCAGTCAAATGTCTCGGCAATATCAACCACTTTTTTCTGGCGATCGCCGCGAGCAGAGTAGGATTCGCCGCCGAACAAGCCCCGCAGGTTTGCCTGCAGCCGAGCGATCAGTCGATAGGAGGAAGAGGAGAAATAGCCGACAGGAATGGTCATGGAGTCGTGAGCACCGTCAGAAAAAGTTTCCACCGTCAGGTGCGACGAATCCTCTTCGTAGGAGACCCTGCACTGGTCCAGCCGCTTTTCCAGTGCTCGTTCGAGGCGGGCGGCATAGTCGCCAAAAGCACTCTCGTTGTCGGAACCTGTATCGCCGAGTTCTGCTTCCAGAAGAGACAGGGCAACCTCTCGAGGCCATTGTCTGGAAATTCGGCGCTCGATATCCGACAGGGTTCGATGATAATCGGAAAGCAGACGCTCCAGAGCCTCGCCCTGTATCGGCGGTGTCTCAGAACTGCTGTAGAGGCCTGCTCCATCCAGCGCAATCTGCATCAAATAGGCGTGCAGGCCCTCCTCGTCCTTGACATACTGCTCCTGTTTGCCCTTCTTGACCTTGTACAGGGGCGGCTGGGCAATATAGATGTGTTTGCGCTCGATAAGCTCCTGCATGTGACGAAGAAAGAAGGTCAGAAGCAGAGTGCGAATATGGCTGCCATCGACATCTGCGTCTGTCATGATGATGACCCGATGATAGCGAAGCTTGTCGAGATTGAAGTCTTCCTTGCCGATACCGCACCCCAGGGCAGTCACCATGGCGCCTATTTCCTCAGATGCGATGACTCGGTCGAAGCGAGCCTTTTCGACATTCAGGATTTTTCCTTTCAGGGGCAGAATGGCCTGAGTTTTCCGATCCCTGCCCTGCTTGGCAGAGCCGCCCGCAGAATCCCCCTCGACCAGGTAGATTTCGGACAGGGCCGGATCTTTTTCCTGGCAATCCGCCAGCTTGCCCGGCAGGCCGGCAATGTCCAGCGCGCCTTTGCGCCTGGCCATATCGCGCGCCTTTCTGGCGGCCTCTCTGGCCCTCGCAGCCTCTATGATTTTGCTTACAATCGTCCGGGCATCGGCCGGATTTTCCAGCAGGTAGGCGGACAGAGCCGTTCCCACCGCCTGCTCCACCGCCACCTTGACCTCGGAAGAAACCAGCTTGTCCTTGGTCTGGCTGCTGAACTTTGGATCGGGTACCTTGACCGACAGAATGGCGGTCAAGCCTTCTCGTGTGTCGTCGCCGGTTGGCTGAATACCCTTCTCCTTCTTCAGAAACCCCTCTTTTTCCATATAGCTGTTGAGAACTCGCGTGAGTGCCGACCGAAAGCCGGCCATGTGAGTGCCGCCGTCACTCTGGGGAATGTTGTTGGTGTAGGCGAACACGCCCTCCTGAATGCCCGTGTGCCACTGCATTCCCAACTCAACGCCTATGCCGTCTGATGGCCGGTCGACCCTGAAGTAGAAGGGCTTGTTGAGTACGGACCTGTCCTGATTCAGGTAATCGACAAAAGCCAGCAGTCCGCCCTCATAACAGAAGGACACTTCGCGGCCATCTCTCTCGTCTGTCAGCTTGATGGTTAAACCGGAGTTGAGAAAGGCCAACTCCCTGAAGCGCTTTGACAGCAGATCATAGTTGAAGGAGATTTTGCTGAAGATCGCAGACGAAGGCATAAAATAAAGTTCGGTGCCGGTGAGATCGGTGGCACCGACCGCCCTCATGGAGGCTTCTGGCACGCCATTCCGATAGGACTGCCGGTACTCTTCTCCGTCCCTGAAAACAGACAGCCGACACACAGAGGACAAGGCATTGACCACTGAGATGCCTACACCGTGTAGCCCGCCGGAAACCTTGTAGCTGTTGTTGTCAAATTTACCGCCCGCATGCAGGGTGGTCATAATGACCTCGGCGGCAGACACGCCCTCTTCTGAGTGTAGATCAACCGGAATGCCCCGGCCATCATCCCGAACGGTGACAGACTCGTCGGGGTGAATGGTCACATCGATACGGCTACAATAACCGGCAAGTGCTTCATCAATGGAGTTGTCAACGACCTCCTGTACCATGTGATGCAGGCCGGAGCCATCCTCGGTATCACCTATGTACATGCCCGGGCGTTTGCGAACGGCATCCAGGCCCTTGAGTACGCGTATGCTGCTTGAGTCGTAAGCCTGCTCTTCGGTCATATAATCGGTCGGCTACTCGGCCAGGAGAGAAGTGGCATCGCCGGTGCCTCCTGAAATCCGTTTTGAAGGGGCGCAATCGGTCGATCAACCTTGATTGGCACCGAAAGTTCATTGTAACCGGAAATCGGTTTCATGAGTAGGCCCCTGTCGGCTTTGAAGGGGCAAAAACTCAACCATTTCTGTTGCTGTTTCTCACTTGAAAAAACGCTGGACCCATGACTCTCGCCTCCGACAAGCCTGAAAAAAATCATTCGAACAGGGTTCAACAGGCCGAGGCTGTTGCCGGGCATTTTGAAGGCATCCGAAAAATACAAATATGTGAGCCCCTTGCAGGTGGCAACATTCACCAGAGTTTCAGGGTCATCTCCGAGGGCAATGCTTATGTCCTGCAACGCATTAACAGTAGAGTCTTTCCTCAGCCGGAAATCCTGATGACCAATGCCGATGTTATCCACCGGGTGCTTTCCGAGCATGGGTTTCCGCTGGCCTGGCCCAGGTATCTGCCGACACTGCAGGGAGACCTGTGGTGGAGAGAGGCGGGGTCTCTGTGGCGACTCTACCCGCTTATTCCATCTGTGAAAACCACTCGAAACGAAACTGCGGGTCATTCAGCCGGTCGGGCTTTTGGCTGTTTTCTGCGGGCGATGGCGAAAACCGAGCCGGCAAAACTACAACCGGCGATTGTCGATTTTCACAACCTGGACGCTCGCCTGAAGGCACTGGATCTGGCTGTCGCCAAGGACTCTTGTGGGCGGCGAAAACGGGTCGAAGACCTGCTGAAGAAAACAGATCGGCACCGTCATCTGGCCAGGCAGATTCGAAGCAGCGAAAACAGCCGCATCGTGCACAATGATGCCAAATGGAACAATGTGCTGTTCGGCCGGAATCGAGTCGCAAATGCCGTCATTGATCTGGATACAACCATGGCCGGTCAGGCTCTGTATGATTTTGGCGACCTGTTGCGCTCTTTTTGCTCGCCGGCGGAGGAGGATCGGCCGCCGCAACGAATACGGGAATCGTTGCTGGAGGCGGTCACCAGAGGATATGTTCAGGGTGCCGAAGGGAGCCTGAACAAGGCCGAGCGAGAGGGGCTGGTGGATGGACCGACTTATATGTCCTTTATGCTTGGCGTGAGGTTCCTGACCGATTTTCTCGAAGGCGATGTCTATTTTGAGTGTGCTCAACCGGACCACAACCGAAAGCGGGCTGAGAGCCAGTTGATGCTGGCCGACAACTTTGCCGGGCTACGGCCTCTGCTGGCCGAACTGCTTGTTCGCTCTGGTTAGGCCCCTTTAAGGAATGAGCAGACTGGTCAGCCAGGCTCGCCCAACGGTCGTTCTGATTCTTGCCGGCATTCTGCTGGGCTGCCTGACTGCGCTGATGATGCTGCTGGTGAACTTCACGCTGGAGACCTTTGCCGGCTGGCTGGCTGGCTTGAGCCAGAATCGCATGCGCTCAATGGCAGGGACGCTTTCTATTCTGGCACCCATCGCAGGAGCCCTGACAATCGGCTGGCTGTTTAACCGAATGCCGGAATCCGGCCGACAATCGGGAGTGAGCCACATTCTGATGATATTCAGGCAAAAATCGCCCAGAGTGCCGCTTCGAAATGCCTGGGTACAGGCGGTTGGCGGCATGACCATGCTGTCCAGCGGAATCTCGGGCGGCAGCCTGGGGCCCATGATTCATCTGGCATCCGCCGGTACGAGGCTGCTGCCTTCGAGGCTGACGCTGTCAGACGACCAGATACGCGCGCTGATTCTCTGCGCCATCGCAACCGTGGTCGGAACCATCTTCGGGCTGCCTCTGGTGGGTGTCGTATTTGCACTGGAATTGACCCTGTTCATTCCGGGTATCGCCGGAATTCTGGCCATTCTGGCTTCAAGCCTTGTCGGAAACTACCTCTACGCTCTGGGCAGCGGACGTCTGATGAACAAATCCATGTCTGTACCCAACCCTGAGTTTGCGCATTTGCCGGTACTGGATCTGCTTGTACCGGCGGCCTATGTCGGCATGACGGTGGCGGCCACCGGATTTTTGTTCCTTGCGGTCACTCGGCTTTTTTCCGCCAGAAGGTTGATTTATCCTTTCTGGATCAGAGCCTTGATTGCCGGAATCGTTACTTCGGCCATGGCCCTGATTGATCCCGGTATCATGGGGCTGGGACTGGCTCAGCTCGATGCCATTCTGGAGGGTTCCATTGTCTGGCAGGCGGCTCTGGTGTTTCTGATTGCGAAGCTGGTGGCATCGGCGGCTTGTCTGGGCCTGTTGATGCCGGTCGGCATCTTTGCTCCGGCCTTGCTGATAGGTGCCGCCTGTGGCAGTTTTTTCGGCGCGCCCGAGGTCAAGGAAATGATAGCCTTGAGTGTGCCTCCGCTGGCCGGCAATTACGCCTTCTTTGGCATGTGGGCCATGGTTGCGGTGCTTTTTCGAACACCGCTCATGGCACTTCTCGGATGCGCGCTGACGGTCGGCAGCCTGAATGCTTTTCTGGTGTCAGGGGTCGTTGTGCTGACAGCCTTTGCGGCCACCCGATATATTTTTCGAGCAGGCAGACTTTACGGCGTTGGAGTCAGACCATGATCGGACTGCTTCTAAAAACTCTCCATCTGGTTTTTCTGGTCACCTGGTTTGCCGGTCTTTTCTACTTGCCCAGATTGTTTGTTTACCACGCCGAGGCCGAAGACCGGATCAGCCTCGACCGATTCAAGACGATGGAATCCAGGCTCTACCGCATCATCATGACACCCTCGGCGGTGCTGACTCTGGTGTTTGGAGCAGGGTTGCTGGCGATCTCCTGGAGCCAGTACATAAACGCCCTGTGGTTCTGGTGCAAGCTGGTTCTGGTAGTTGTTTTATACGGCTATCACGGATTCTGCGGGCGAGTGATTCGCCGCTTTGCGGCCGACGAAAAGCCCTTCAGCAGCAGGTTTTTTCGATGGTTCAACGAAATTCCCACACTACTCTTGATCTTCACGGTTGCTTTGGCCGTCTTTCGGCCTCAGTAGGGGGGATTCCTGCTTCACTGTTTGTTACAATGTTGCAACCATAAACTCGGTGCTTCTTAGGCGAGGTCAGTACTGTGAGTACAGAAAACGATAACGAAAACGGGCAAAGCAAACTTGAAGACTACGACACGGTTGTAGAGCAGAATCCGAAAATGGCCGAAGGCTACTGCAATCGGGCGATCTTCAGGAACACCGTGGGTGATTACCGAGGAGCCATCGAGGACTGTAGCGAAGCCATCAAGATCAATCCCGAATTGGCCGAAGCCTACAACAACCGAGGCTTGGCCAAGATAGCACTCAACGAAAACTGGGGAGGTGCCCAGGACTGTAGCGAAGCCATCAAGCTCAATCCAGAGTTTGCCGAAGCCTACAACAATCGGGGCAACGCCAAAAGAAACGCCAAGGACTACAAGGGTGCGATTGCCGACTATGACAAGGCTCTGGAAATCAAGGAAGATCTGGCCGAGGCCTGGGCCAACAGAGGAACCGCCCGGCGGGCTCTCAAGGATTATGCGGAAGCCGTCGATGACTACAGCAAGGCAATCGAGCTCAAGGCCGATTACGCCGCCGCTTACAACAACAGAGGAGTCACCAAAATGGCCCAAAACGACTCTCAGGGGGCTCTGGAGGATTTCGGCAAGGCTCTGGAAATCGACAGTGATCTGGTGGAAGCCTACAAAAACAGGGCCAGCATCAAAATTGCCGGCGACGACCACAAGGGTGCCATCGAAGATTACGACCAGGCCATTCGAGTCAAGCCCAAGGATGCCGCCGTCTGGTACAACCGCGCCTATTCGAAGCACATGATCGAAGATTACCAGGGGGCCCTGGAGGACTATGATCAGCTCATCAAACTCAACCCCTGGGATGGCGAAGCTCATTACAATCGGGCGGCCGCCAAAGAGGCTCTGGGCGACGAAGAGGGCAGTGCCGCCGATCTGGCCGAAGCCATCAAGCTTGACTCGACGCTGGCGGAAGAAGACTAGTTCGCTCCAAGGTCGGTTTATAGCAGACGCCTCACTCAAGAGGCTCATCTCCCTCCAAATGCCGGTTACCCTGAACCAGGTACCCTCAGGCCGTTCCTGACTTCGGCGGTGCAGACAGCCGCCCTCGCCCGAAACTCGGCCAACCTGAGACGCTCCTGGTGTTTAAGCCTGCCGAATGTCCCCTGTACACCGAACTGACCGCTCGACTCGCCGGAATGAGCCTTGTAGACCGAATGAATTTTTTGAATTCAACAAAATCAATTGTTCAGGAGAAAAGACCATTGAGGTCAAGATTGGGGCTTTGGAGGGCTATGATCAACTGATGAAACCAGGCCCAGGGATGGCGAGGCTCACCCCCTCAAATGCCGGTTACCCTGAGTCAAAGCTCGGTAGAAAGCAGCTTGCAGACTGGTCACCGGCGAAATAATCGGACCAGTGTCGAGTCTTGCTAGTTAAACGAGGCCAAAGGTGCAATAATATGACACTTTTTATCCCCTGCATAACGGCGAAGTAATTCAGGCGAAGCCTTTTTGTCTTCGCTCAGCCATGCGGGCTTACAGTGTCTGAATGTGGCAACCAGCGCCGAAACCAGCAGTAAACATCACCTCGATTTATCTCCGGCGGAACTGGTCGAACAGGCGTTGATTCGAGACGAGGGGCTCTTGTCCGATGTCGGTGCTCTGGTGGTCAAAACAGGCAAGAGGACCGGCCGTTCTCCGAGGGATCGTTTTATCGTCAGAGAGCCAAAAACCCAGGATTCGATTGATTGGGGGAAACACAATCAGCCGATTCGCCCCGAAGCCTTTGAGGCCTTGTGGCAAAGAGCGAGCAAATATCTGGCGGAGCGCGAAGTCTTCGTAGCACATCTGCATGTTGGGGCCGACCCTGATCACTATCTGCCGGTCGAAGTCAGCACCGAATTCGCCTGGCACAACCTCTTTGTCCAGTCGCTGCTCATTCAGCCTGAACGCTACAACCCGAGAGACAAGTCAGCCTGGCAAATGATCAGTGCACCCGGCTTTGTATGTGAGCCTGCGCGTGATTCGGTCAACAGCGATGGTGCTGTCATCATTGATCTGTCCAGCAGAAGAGTTCTGGTGGCCGGCCTGCGTTACGCCGGAGAAATGAAAAAATCCATGTTTGCAGTGCTGAACTTTCTGCTCCCTGAAGAGGAAATACTGCCCATGCACTGCGCCGCCAATGTTGACATGGAGAAAAACGTCTGCCTGTTCTTTGGCCTGTCGGGTACTGGCAAAACCACTTTATCAGCTGATCCGGATCGTCTGCTGATAGGCGATGATGAACACGGCTGGGGCGAAGGCTCTGTGTTCAATTTTGAGGGAGGCTGCTACGCCAAGTGCATCAACCTCTCGGCCAAACACGAACCGGTCATCTGGTCGGCCATTAAATTCGGCAGTGTGCTGGAAAATGTGGTGATGGATCAGGCCACTCGAAAGATTGACTATGACGACCACGCCCTGACTCAGAATACTCGCGCCTGCTATCCGCGTGAACACATTGAGCTGAGAGTAGATGCCAACCTTGGCGGAGAGCCCAATGCGGTCATCTTTCTGACCTGCGACATATCAGGCGTTCTGCCGCCGGTGGCTGTGCTCTCGGAGGCCGCCGCCGCCTATCACTTTTTGTCAGGCTACACCGCACAGGTGGGATCGACCGAAGTGGGTGCCGAAAAAGACTATGAGCCCACCTTTTCTGCCTGCTTCGGCGCGCCTTTCTTTCCGCGGCCGGCCTCTGTGTACGCCGAACTCCTGATCAAACGAATTCGCTCTTTTGGTACTCGGGTATTTCTGGTCAACACCGGCTGGACCGGTGGCGGTTACGGCACAGGCAAACGGTTTCCGATACCTGTGACCCGAGCAGTGGTCAAGGCCATTCAGTCCGGTGCCCTGAACAATGTCCCGACTCATCACATAGAACAACTTAATCTGGCCATTCCGGCGACGGTACCCGGCGTAGATCAGGGCTACCTTGACCCTCGAGAAGCCTGGTCGAGCAGAGTCGATTATGATCGCGCAGCCGCTACTCTGGCCGGCCACTTCATTGAAAACTTCAAGCAATTCAAAGTGAGCGAAGACATAGTCAATGCCGGACCCAAGGCCGCCTGAATGGCAAGCCAGCCGTGCCCCAGCTTTCGCTCGATGCCACTTTAGATGCGTTCGCCAGGCAAGAAAGGTCCTGCCTCGGCGAAATAAGCCGAGGTATTGAAAAAGAAGGCCTGCGTATTCAGCAGAGCGGCAGGCTTTCGCAGGCCGCTCACCCTCGGGCATTGGGTTCTGCACTCACTCATCCTCATATCACGACGGATTTCAGTGAGGCTCAACTGGAGTTGATCACTCAGGCCCACACCGACATAGATGCCCTGCTGGCCGAGTTGACCGAGATTCACTGGTTCGTCTGCCGACATATAGGCCAGGAGCTGTTGTGGAACGCCAGCATGCCCTGCCTTATTGAAAAAGACGACCAGATTCCAATAGGAAGGTACGGCTCCGCCAACATCGCTCAACTCAAGAGCGTCTATCGAAAGGGTTTGAGCCTGAGATACGGCAGACCCATGCAGACCATTTCCGGCATTCACTACAACTTTTCCCTGTCGAATGATTTTTGGCGACAGCTCAGGCAAATCGAGCAAAGCAGCCTGTCCCTGCAAGACTTCAGAACTCAGCGGAGCTTCGACCTGATACGCAACTTCAGACAGGAGGCCTGGCTGCCTATTTATTTTTTTGGCGCGTCGCCTGCTGTATGCAAAAGTTTCAGAAACACGGGCGTGGAGGACCTAGAGGCCTTCAGCCCGAATACTCTCTACAGGCCCTTTGCGACCAGCTTGAGAATGGGCAGAATAGGCTATCAAAGCGAGGCCCAGGCCAGCACACGAGTGTCTTTCAACAACCTTGAGGAGTACACCCAGTCGATCAAGCCCTCGCTCACACAACCGCATCCGGCCTATCATGCCTTTGGCATTCAGGACTCTATGGGCAACTACCAGCAACTGAGCACCAGCCTGCTACAGATAGAAAACGAGTTTTACAGCGTGATTCGACCCAAATATGCACCGGGTACAGTCAATGAGAGGCCGCTTCGTACCCTGAGTAAAAAGGGCGTGAACTATGTGGAAGTCCGGCTGATGGATGTCAACCCCTTCGTGCCTGTTGGCATAGATGCTGGCACCATGAGAATGCTTGATTTGTTGCTGCTGAAGGCACTGCTCACTGCCGGTCCGCCCGATTCGGACGCCGTGATAGAGCGAGGAGAGCGCAATCGCCTGCGTGTGGTTGAAACAGGAAGAGACCCGGCCTGCTTTATCGAAACTGACCGAGGCGATGTTCCTCTGGTCGATCTGAGTAGCGAACTGCTTGAAGACTGCGAACAGATTGCCCGAGCACTGGACAGAGACCTTGAAACAAAAGACTACCAGGAAGCA
>RKSB01000181.1 GCA_007571095.1 K189A clade bacterium
CCTGTGTCTGGCAAACGGCAGGATCAAGGCCAGCATTGCTCTGGTGCGAGGCAAAAAACAACATGACAAACGTGACCAGAGCAAACGGGCTGACTGGGCCCGAGAAGGGTAAGCGACTGTTGAAAAAGGACATCACCGGTAACCACTGGATCAGGCAGCAACCGAATGCCGACCAGTTTACTTAGGCCGGATTTCCGGTGAATGGTTTCGGTTACGTCCCCAGCCCAGCAATCGAAAAATCTTTTGATAGCGGTTCGGTGCTATCCTCTGGCTCAGAGCCACTACCTTTGCATCCATACCCACCAGAATGTGGTTGCTGCCTTCTTCGATGCCTTTCAGTATGATGGCCGCCGCCTCTTGCGGTAACAGACCTGCCTGTTTACGGAATTCAGCGGCCGCCTCCTCGTGTGTCGGCGATTCGTTATCAACGGCATAGTAGCGGGACTTTTCAAGGATGCGAGTCTTGACACCTCCGGGCATGACGCAACTCACTCGCACATGTGTTTCAGCCAGTTCTTGTGCCAGTGCCTCGGTGAAGCCTCGCACAGCAAATTTGGAGGCACTGTAGGCCGCCTGGCCGGCTATTCCCACGATGCCCAGAATGCTCGAAGTGTTGATGATGTGAGCTTCGCTCTGTTGCTTGAGGTGAGGTAAAAATACCTGAGTGCCGTTGACGACTCCCCAGAAATTGACGCCCATCAGCCATTCGAAATCCTTGAGGCTGATGCGTTCTGCACTGTTGACTACACTGGTACCTGCGTTGTTAAAGATCATGTTGACCTGGCCAAACTCCTCGATCACTTGTTCAGCCCATGCCTCCATGGCCGATCGATCAGCCACGTCTACCGGTGTAGTCAGAATTTTTACGCCAGCGTAAGCGAGCGAACGTCTGGTTTCTTCCAGCCCTTCTTCGGAGATATCTGACAGTGCCAGATTTATCCCTCGAACAGCCAGTCCGGCTGCCAGTGCCCGACCAATGCCTGAGCCTGCTCCGGTGATGGCGGCTACTCGATAGGCCGCCGAATGGGGGGGAGCCTGTGTGTTCTTCTGAGTCATCTACAAACGACCAATTGCGGCGGAAAAACGAATTCGTCCGGCCATCTCCGGTGAGCGAGTTCCGCTCACTCTGGAAAAAGTCATCCGGAATTTCGGAGCCTTTCGTGTACCGGCAGGCTTCAATTCAATTGTATCTACTATTGAGCAATAATTGAAATGACCGCCCGCAGGCTGAAAATCACTCGTTTTGGCGAACAAAAGAAGGCTCTTTTTTGTCGCTTCTTCGAGCCCGAATTCCAAGCCCTTTGCAACTTTCGGAATTTGCTCGGAAAGCACTATGGGGTATGATATGGAGTGTAAGCGAGCGTTTCTTCGGAGATTGACAGTGTTATTGCGTATCGGGCTTTTTATCGCAACCAATATAGCCATCATGATAGTCCTGGGCATCGTTATGAATGCCTTTGGTCTGGGTCTGTTGCAAGCCAACGGCGTGGATCTCGACCTGACCGGACTGCTGGTCTTCTCGGCGGTGATCGGCATGACCGGATCATTCATTTCCCTGCTACTCTCCAAATGGGTGGCCAAGCGATCAACTCATGCTCAAGTCATCAAGACTCCGACCACCGAGACCGAACGCTGGCTTGTCAGTACGACTTCCCGAATCGCCAAAAAGGCGGGTATCGGGATGCCTGAAGTCGCCATCTTTCCGTCTTCGGAAGTCAATGCCTTTGCCACGGGTGCCTCTCGTAACTCCGCTCTGGTGGCCGTGAGCCAGGGGCTGCTTCAGCAGATGAATCGAGACGAGGCGGAAGCGGTTATCGGCCATGAAATCGGCCACATCGCCAACAATGATATGGTCACGCTGGCACTGATTCAGGGGGTGGTCAACACCTTTGTGGTCTTTCTGTCCCGCATCATCGGTCATTTTGTGGACCGAGTGATATTCAGAAATGAAAGGGGCTATGGACTGGGCTACTTTGTCGTGTCCATCGTTGCCCAGATCGTGCTGGGCATTCTGGCCTCGACTATAGTTTTCTGGTTTTCGCGCCGCCGTGAATTCAAGGCCGATGCCGCCGGTGCCAGGCTGGCCGGCAAGGACAAAATGATTGCTGCACTGGAGCGACTGAACAGCCTGCATTCACAGCCAGCCACCCTGTCCCAGTCAATGGCCGCCTTCGGTATTCGTAACCAGAGAAAATCGGGCTGGAAACAGCTGTTCTCCACGCACCCGCCGCTGAATGACCGCATCGCCGCCTTGAGATCAAGCCGCCGAGTCTAAACATCCTTGACAAGGGCACTCGGGAGTTTTTTTCCGAGCCTTCGCCGAATCTACTTAAACTGAAGAGCCCGGAGGGCTTGGGCCATGGCCAGATATCACAATTTTTCTCCGGGTCCCTCCATTCTGCCTGAGGCTGTGCTGTTACAGGCGAAAGAAGAATTGCTCGACTGGCGAGGGCGAGGCGTGTCAGTGATGGAAATCAGCCATCGCAGCGAAGACTTTCTTGGCATCGCCAGAGAGGCTGAAGCCGATTTTCGGCAGCTGTTGAACCTGAATGACGACTATGCCGTGCTCTTTCTGCAGGGTGGTGCCAGCCTTCAGTTTAGTGCGGTCGCACTCAACCTCAGCCAGCCAGCTGACCGAGCCGATTATGCCTGTACGGGTGCCTGGTCAGCCAAGGCCATTCAGGAGGCCTCTCGGCTGCTGACAGTAAACAAGGCCGTAAACACGGCTCCGAACCACACCAGCATACCGCCGCTTGCCGAGTGGCAACTGGACCCGAAAGCGGCCTATCTGCACTATACTTCCAACGAGACCATCCACGGCGTCGAATTTGACTGGATTCCTCAAACACAGGCTCCTCTGGTCGTCGACATGTCGTCCAACATCCTTTCTCAGCCTCTGGATGTCAGCCGTTTCGGAGTCATCTATGCCGGTGCCCAGAAGAATCTGGGTCCGGCCGGACTGACGGTTGTGGTTGTGCGCAAGGATTTGCTGGGTCGAGCCAGACAAGACATTCCCAGACTGCTGAACTGGGAGGTGATGGCGGCTTCAGGATCCATGGACAACACACCTCCAACCTTCAACTGGTATCTGGCCGGTCTGGTGTTCAAGTGGATTCAAGCCGAAGGCGGACTGACCGCAATGGCCGAACGCAACCGGCGTAAATCGCAGAAGGTCTATCAGTGCATTGACGACTCTGGTTTCTATATCTCTCCGGTGGATGTTTACTGCCGATCAAAGATGAACATTCCATTTGTGCTGGCCAATCCTGAACTGGAGTCGGTGTTTCTTAAGCAGGCCAGGTTGGAAAATCTGCTTTATCTGAAAGGCCATCGTGCCGTCGGCGGTATTCGAGCGAGCCTTTACAATGCCTTGCCCGAGGCTTCGGTGGATGTACTGGTAGCCTTCATGAGGCATTTTGAGGCAACCAGAGGGTAAGTCTGTTCGCCTTGAATGCCTGCCTTAAGATAATATGAAGGCACTATGGCTGATCAGAAAGAACAGAAAGAACAAAAAGCACTTGAGCATCTGCGGAGCAGGATAGACGCCGTCGACTCCGAGATTCACAGTCGGCTCAACGAGCGTGCTCGACTGGCACAGCAGGTTGCCCAACTGAAAACCAGCAACGCACTTGATGGGGCATCGCCGAATTTTTATCGCCCGGCACGTGAAGCCCAACTTCTGCGAAAAATCATGGAGCACAACCAGGGACCTCTGACCGACAAGGTCATCGGCCGGCTGTTCAGGGAAATCATGTCGGCCTGCCTGGAAGTTGAGCAGGCGGTTTCAGTCGTTTATCTCGGACCGGAGGCCACCTTTACTCACGCCGCCGCCCTTCGACATTTTGGTAAAAGCGCCAAATATCAGCCGATGACAGGAGTGAGTGAGGTGTTTCGTCAAGTGGAATCAGGGGCGGCCGGTTTTGGCGTGGTACCGATAGAAAATTCCACCGAAGGCATGGTCAACCACACGCTCGATTGCCTGATTCGCTCGCCACTCAAGATTTGCGGTGAAGTGGTTTTGCCCATACACCACCATTTGCTGGTCAACAGGGATGCCAGAGAGGATCAGATTCAACGGATCTGTTCTCACCAGCAAAGTCTGGCTCAGTGCCGAAAATGGCTTGAACGTTGCTGGCCTTCAACACCTCATGCCGAGTTTTACAGTACCGCCGAGGCGGCCAGAAAGGCGCGGCTTGATCCGACGGTTGCCGCTATCGCCGGCGACATGGCAATGGAGCACTACGACCTGGTGGCCCTGTCTTCCTGTATCGAAGACCAGCCGGGCAACCAGACTCGCTTTATAGTCATTTCTCGGGAAGCTGCCCTGCCTTCAGGCAAGGACAAGACGTCCATTCTGGTTTATGCCCGTAACCGGCCCGGTGTCCTCTATCGTACGCTGGAGCCATTTTCTGTTCACGATATCAATCTGATTCGCATTGAGAGCCGCCCGGATGATCGGGGTGACTGGTCTTATGTTTTCTTTCTGGATTTTGACGGCCACGAACAGGACGAGCCGATTAAAAAGCTTTTGCAGTCGGTCGAAAAGACCGTTCTGGAAATCAAGAGCCTGGGCTCTTATCCGAGAGATGTTTTTGAGTAGCGGCGATCAGGCCCGCATCAGGTGCGTTCGGCAAGTGCCCTGTTCAGCACATCTCCTATGACGCAGACATCTCTTCCCTGCGAATGCTGACGAGCCACCCAGCGTACAACGAACTCTTTTTCCTTGGCCGCACTGTGAAAGATGCCGTATGCATTGGGTGTATGCCGGTCACCGGGATAGGCACCGCTTGCGTCTGCAAACAGGTCCATGCCAGCGACTGTGGAATGGCTCGGCGAAAGTGCTTCTGCCACCGCCAGCATGATCACGCCATTCGTCGGGGCGGAATCGCCAAAACCTTCTTCGGCCAGCCGATCCCATTCTTTCAGTATATGCAGGTCCTCTGCCACCACCAGGGCGCGTGAACTCAAAAAATGCAGGCAGGCAAAGCGCGTCCGCTCGGCCCGCTGCCGGTCCTGCACACAAAAAAGACCGACCGAACGAGCCTTTCGAACCGGCTTGGAGCCGGCGGCAAAAACCAGTTGCGGCTCAGTAAACAGGCCGCGCCCGAGCCAGCGATGGTTGACTCGAAAGACTGCATCAAAATCCTGTGCATGCAGTTTTTTGACCTGGTCTGATTCAGAAGAAGGACCATTGCCGAGACAGAGAATACGTTGCGGGTGCCCGAGGGCATCCGACAGTGCCGAAAGATCGGGGACTTTCCGCAATTGCCACGCGGTGATTGCCCGAAAGGGCGGCAGACGCAACATTCGTCCTCTCAAATTCTCCGCATGACCGCTGTATTTACGGCTGCCGTCGCTCATAACCGCCTGTACCTGTACACGCGTGATGCTCGCATCGGCAGAGAACTCAAGCAACGGAATGTTTCGTCGCCTTAAAGCGATTCCGAATCGAGACGAAATGCATGAACTCGCACACAATACGGCCTGCGGTCGTGTGCGACTCAGAAAGACAGATGTCCACAGCCAGCCACTCAGGGGCAATGGAAGCACCTGGCGCACGCCGGCAGGGAGTGGCGTTCTGAGAAGGTCTGCATCAGGCGTGACCAGCAGGAAGTTCAGGCGCGGGCTGTCTTCTGCCAGCGTAGCGATCAGGGGTGCAAGAGAATCGTATTCAGCCGCCCTTTCTACCAGAATAAGTAGGGCACGTCCCTTTCGCCATGGTACCCAGCCAAACCTTGCGGCAGGAGGAATGCCAATCACGAGGGAGTTGCTGTACCACGAAAATAGCGAGTCTTTATGCCGGGCCGAAACGGACTTTTTCGCTTCTGCAGGGCGAACATGCTTTTCTCACGAGTACACAGCCTCCAGGCAAGGGGCTCGGAGCGTTCGGCAAACGGTGTGCACGTAGCCCAGCGCCTGGCCGCCGCTTCCACCTGTCCGAGCCACCATTCAGGAGGCAGTACAGTGCAGTGGGCATTCTGACCATCTGCAAGGTGTTTTCGCGCCGGAAAACAGGCGGCGACCAGATAGAGGAACTTGTTGGCATGAGAAAAAAGCGAATCAAGCACCCAGGGCACATCTTCTTCCGGTACATGCTCCAGCATGTCGGTCGAGATCACTCCGTCAAACTGTCCGGTTATTGCTTCTGCATAAGGCTCATAACCAGGGTCATAACAGGTCACCAGCACGCCCGGCCATTCAGCAAGCAGTTTGAATCGGCTACCGGGCGAATGGTCGGGGCTATCCTGATACAGAAGCCCTTTACCGGAACCATAATCCAACAGGCTGGCCGGCGAATACTGAGCTACCAGTCGCCCCACTTCCTCCACATGTGGTGCCAGCGATGAGCCGCCGAAAGTGGCTTTCCTGACCGATTTTCGTTTTCTTTTTTTACCGGCCCGAAGGCCTGTATCGCCGGCATGCATCCTGCGGTAAAGGTCGTAGAGTTCCAGCTGGTGTTCGCTCGGGCGCTCTTTGCTCCAGGGTGTGAAGCCGGCGGCATCGGCTTCACGTTCCAGGCTGTGCCAGACTTCACCGACCTCATTGGCTTCGTATTTGAATTCTTCGGGAAACGGATGCCAGGGTTGCTTGTGCAGAGTGGTGAAATGCAACAGTGCGGACTTTTCGGGCAAATAGTCGCCATCACGAGCATGCCAGCGTTCCGGCAGAGGACCCCAGAGCCCCCGTTCCTGAAGGGCGCGGCGAAATAACTTGTGCTGCTGAGTGGAATATGCCTTTTCCTGTGTCCAGATGTCGGCCAGACGTGCGCAATCCATCAGCATGACAGACGAGTCTCGGTCGTCTATGCAGAGTACCCCATACTCCTGCATATCCAGGTCAAATAATTCCGCCGGGTCATCGAGGTATATCTGGTCAACATCATTGTAGATGGCACGTCCCTGATTACCGGCCAGCGAGGGTATGGCATAGCGGTAGGTTTTGAAGCCGGTTTTCCAGTTGTTTCGCGAGTAGCCGACAAGGTCCTTCATCAGGTACACAAGATATTCGCGCGCCGGATTGCGGACTCTGTTCAGCGACCACAGAAAGACACGTTCCGCGCGATGCTGAAAGGGTTCGGTGCCAACGAAGATACGTACCGGCGGCGCCTTTACCGCTGGTGCTTCGGCCGGCAAACGATAGACGACCGGCTTCTGCCGGTGGCCCGCCGGCCGTTCTTGTGCCGGCAGCAGGCCGGCGAATCGTTTGTGCCGTCTGTCGGTGGAAAAACGGGACATCAGTCAGTTGCCTGCATGCATGGCATCCTGCTTGTGGTCATCTTTCTATGTTGATGGTCAGCGATTGTCGCAAGGCTCCGACTGGTGCCCGAATCGGACGAACAGAATGCAGGGAATTGAAAGTTTTGACAAAAATAACGCACTGATTAGGTTCAAAGTTGTAGGTATGAAGAACCTCGACTTCAGAGAACTCAAGCGAGCGGTTGAGATGATTGTAGGCATTGTGAGAGTCCAGTGCACGGTTGACATCTGTTCCGCCACCATACTCCAGTGGCCACTTGCCCTGCTCAACCATGGAAATCACCAGAGTGATGAGTTTTCTGGGCGTATCCGTGTGCGGCTTGAGGTAACCGTGTTTTCCGTGCAGGGTGGAAAACTCAAAGCGAGCGTTCAGGCGCGTGAGGTTGTAAGGCAGCCTGCCGGAGAGCAGCGAAACAATGATGTGTCTCCAGGCATCACCGGTGCTGGCAACTCGGCTACTCAGCCTGAGGTCTATATGGTGCTTTTGCAGCATGCCCAGTATGTCGCTTATGAATCCGTTGCGTTTGACATAGGCGTAAAAGTCTCGCCAGAGTGGGTTGCCCTGGACAAATTGCCGGTAGCGTCGAGAGTGATTTTTTTCAGAAAGCGACAGTTTGCAGGTATTGCCCTCCAGCCTTTTCATGATCGAGATATCGGGGAAATTCTTCACCAGTTCCGAATAATGATCGGATGCAAGAACCTGCCTGGCCACTCCTATGGGATAGGGTTCGTATCGGAATTCCGCCTGACTAAAAGAAAGCATGAGTACGGACCTCTTGTTTACCCTGCTTACAGCTTACAGATAGACAGGCCAAACAGATTTTTTTCAAAAGCGGCGGCTGCACGCAAGCCTTCTTTCGGTACGATAGTTATCACCGTTTGGGCTTCGCACTCGCCGCCGGGCGCGTGAATGTCAGCCTAAACCGATCTTCGACAAGATTCAAAATGCTTGAGAACTATCAGGGAAGAGGCATCCCGAACAGCAGGAAGGGTCAGGATCTTGTTGTTGATGAAGCCTGCGTAGGTGTCGAGACTCTGGCTGTAAATCTCCAGCAGGAAGTCGTTTTCACCAATCAACTGATGGCAGGCTTCCACTTCCGGATAGGCTGTAACAGCGGCGAGAAACTGGTCTGTCAGGTTGACCTTGTGGCGACGCACCTTGACCATGACGAACGCATGCAGCTTTTTTCCCAGCGCGCGATTGTTCAGAGTCAGCGTAAATCGCTCGATGATGTTTTTTTCTCTCAGTGCCTCGATTCGGCGCTGGCATGCAGACGCGGAAAGGTTGACGTGTTGGGCTATCTCGGTATAGCTGGCTCGCGCATTCTGCAACAGCACATTCAAGATGGCCGAATCGAATTTATCCAAATTAATTGAATCCTGCATATTATCCCCGTCATTAATAAAATTTCTGCATTTCTTCAGTCAGAATACAGAAATAAGCATCAATTTCTCATGACTACCAGTGTACATTCTAAGTAAGTTCTTTTCTAGCTGGAGTCATATCCCCCATGCCACAATCGAAAATGTCACAATCGAAAATTCCACAATCGAAAATATCGCACTTGAAGAAAGTCGATCACATCACTTACGCCGTCGCCCAGGGCAACATGGAGAAGTGGGCCTGGTTTCACATAGAAGTGGAAGGCGGAACCCTTATCAAGCGGATTGACGATGTGCGTCCAGACGACCCAGACAGCAGCATGAAGATATGGTGTATTGACTATGGGGATTTTGGCATTGCTCTGGTCGAGGGCATTGATCGAGCCAAACGCTCTCAGGTTAACGATTTTGTCAGACGGCACGGAGACCATTCGTGTCAGCATGTCGCCTACGATACCTATGACCTTGACGCCTTCATTGAGCACATGAAATCCATGGGTGGCAACCCTCGGGGCAATGTCATTGTTCAGGATGACGGTTTTGGCATCCTCAAGCAGGTCTTTGCCAAGGGTTATGCAGGCGGCCATGCCGGCGAGGCAATTTTCCCTGAATACTGTCAGCGTCCACGCACCACCAGCGAGGCCCAGGAAGTCGAAATAACCTTCTCTGAACAGGCCGGCAAAGGATTTTACGATCAAGTACAGGAAGCGATTGAGAGTGGCGATTCCGAACCCTTCTTCGATTTTGCTCGAATGCCGGCGAACTGGTTCGTTCCGAAAGAACAACCCAAGGCAACAAAGATGACAGGGTAGAAGCAAAGCTCGCACTCATCGAGTTGAAGCTAGGCTATAATCCGAATACGAGTCATAGTCTCAATAAAAGAGGAGAAACCATTATGGCACTTGATGTTTTTGACACCTCAGGAGAAGCTGGCCGAGAAGGTCGTCGCACGCGGCCTGATTTTCTGGCGTATCTGCAGAAAGCCTTCCTGTGCACTTTTCTTGTTGCCTTCATCAGCCCCTTTGTCAGGGATGCAATGGCCCAGGAAGGAGTTAGGGAGATCGAAGAGATTATCGTCACCTCGACCAAACGGGAAGAATCCCTCTATACGATTGGACTCAGTGTGACCGCTCTGCAGGGCGAGGATCTGTGGGCGCGTGGTGCGGTGGATTTCGAAGACTATGCGATCGGTATTCCCAACCTGTCCTTCGGCACCACCGATGACGGTGTCCTCGCTGCTCGTACCGTTGCCATTCGCGGTATTCAGGGAATTCATACCACAGGTTTCTACATTGACGATGTGCCTCTGGATGAATCACTCGACCCGCTGGTGCTGGATATCGAGAGGCTGGAGGTACTGCGAGGACCGCAAGGGACGCTTTTTGGTGCTCGAGGGCTGGGTGGAACGATCAGGATCATCACTCGGCAACCGGATTTCTCCGCCCCTGATTACCGTATACACGCCGGCATCTCCTCGACTGCCAACGGAGGCCTCAATCATGTTATCGACGGCTCGGTCAACGTACCTCTCGGAAACTCCGTGGCTCTGCTTCTGACCGGCTATTACAAATATGACGAAGGTGTTTTCGACCGCATCATCGGCCCTTCGACGGCCCCTGGTGTCGTTGTACCGGCAGGGACCACAGGTGCTATAACGGGAGCCTCGACCGCCCGCAACATCGAGGATGTCGATGATCGGGTTACCTATGGCGGTGCTTTGGCATTGCTTATTGAGCCGACAGACAATCTGTCGATTACCGGTCGGGCCATGTATCAGATGACCGAACTGGATGGCTTTCCGCTGGCCGATTTCGTCAACGCCGGCAACATCAGTCTGTCAGCCGATGACCTCACTCAGGGAAGGCTGTTTGACATTCAGGAGGGCGGTGAAGACGAGTGGTTGCAACTCAGCCTGAAGATAGACTTCAAAGCTCCATTCGGTACCTTCAGCTCGGCCACCGGCTACTTCACTCGCGAGACCTTCGAAACCGAGGACAGCAGCGAGTTTATATCCTTCAGCCTGATCAACGGCATATTCGGCCAGGCCGCCACCGCCGTTCCGTCACCCATCTTTCAGTTTCTGGAGTTTACTACCCTTACCGAAGAATTTCGGTTTGTTTCTGACTTCGGAGGACGGTTTGAAGTGACTTCCGGAATCTTCTATCAGCTGACCGACGACGACCAGGCCTATATTCCACAAAATATCGCCGAAGGCTTCGGCAACGTACTCCTGCCTCTCGCGCCCGGAGGCGGGCTGGTTGCCACTGGCAGCGACCTTATTTTCACCTCGGACCGTGACAACGAAATCGAGGAATTCGGTATCTATGGGGAATTTGACATCACGGTTACAGACCGCTTCAGCTTCACTCTGGGTGCCCGTTATTTCGACACCGAGGTCAAGAGTATCGATGACATTGATGGATTTGCCGCCGGCGGGCCGAGCTTCAGAAGCAGCAACCAGTCCGAAAGCGGACTCAATCTGAAGGGACTTCTGGAATGGCAGATAAATGATGAGGTTTACGTCTATGCTTCTGTGGCAGAGGGATTTCGAATCGGCGGTGCCAACGGTGCGTTGCCGGACGCGCTTGGTTGCCAGGCACAACTCGCCACTGCCGGTTTCAGCAGTGCGCAAAGCGAAAACTATGACTCCGATGAGCTTGTCAGTTACGAAGCCGGCGTCAAGGTAAACCGGTATGATCCTCGACTCGGTGCCCTCTCGCTGAATGCCGCCGCCTTTCTGATCGATTTCGAGGACATCCAGCAAACCGTGTTGCTGACTTGCGGGTTTAGCTTCGTTGCCAACCTGGGCAGTGCTTCAAGCCGTGGTCTTGAGGTTGAATTCACCCTCAAGCCTGTTGACCGGCTTACTCTGCAGGCAGCCATCGGCTACACAGATGCCGAATTTACCGATACGGTGGCAAATCTTCTGATCAGCGACGGTGACCCGCTACAGCAGGTACCTGAGTGGACGCTGGGCTTAAGTGGCGACTATTCGGCACCTCTGGCCGGTGCCCTTGAATGGTTCATTCGACTGGACCTGACTTATGTTGACGACAGTGTCAGTACGGTCAATGCCCGAGATGTACCAAGAAACCGTCCTTCTTATGAGCTTTTCAACGGCCGTATCGGCATTCGGGGCGGCAACTGGAATGTGGCCTTCTTTGCCGAAAACCTCTTTGACGAGGCGGCCGTCTTTTCCGATAACCGCAATATCGCCGCCGAATCTTCGAATCGACCAAGGGTCAGCCGCAACCGTCCAAGGACTATCGGTGTCGACTTTCGCTACGATTTCTGAAAAGCAGCGCGACCCTGACAGCCTGTGAAGGCTGGTATGGCAGCCTTGTCCAAACGCAGGGTTCGCCTGTCTTCGGAAGTCGAACTCGCCTATGTTCAGCGGCATTCCGAGGCTTCTGCGACTGCCCCCTGTCTGTTGATGGTTCCGGGGTTTACCTTTTCCAGCGATGTCTTTTGTCATCAGATAGAAGCCTTTGCAAATGATTTTCAGGTCATCGCGCTGGATCCACGCAGCCACGGCGACTCTTCGCTCACAGAGGTCGGCAACGATTACTTGACTCAGGCGGAGGATTTACGCCTGTTTATCGACAAGCTGAATCTTGACCAGATTATCCTGCTTGGCTGGTCGTTCGGTGCTCTGGCGACCTGGGCCTGTGGCACCCTCATACCCGAGCGACTGAAAGCCCATGTCTGTGTTGACATGCCGCCGGTTCCACTCTCGGCAGACGAATCCCGAGGTGTCTGGGTTGAGGGCAGGATCGCCGATATGGCCGGGGCTTATCACGCCCTGCTTTCTGCCGAAGGCCAGGCGGCGATGATGCGAGACTATGCCCAACATGTCATGGTTGAGCGCGAACTCAACGAAGACGAACTCGACTGGATCGTGAATCTGTCCCTGCGCACTCCGCACACCACTGCCGCCACTCTGTTTGCAGCCGGCCTCTTCAGTAACCGGCTTGAGCAGGCCCAAGCCCTGGAAAAACAAGTCCCCAGCCGGTTTTATGTGGCATCTCACTGGGCTTCTGTCGCCCGAGAATATCTGCGCAAGGAATGTTCTCGGTCAAGTGTGGTCGCTTTTGGCGGCCACATGATGTTCTGGGAGTATCCGGAAAAATTCAACGATGACTTGAAGGCATTCATCGATTCGCTGGAATGACGACGAATCTCCTCTCCATGGCCGCTTTCGTCCGTTCGGCCAGCAAAGAAAAAGAGGCGGGCCCTGTAAACCAACTGCCAGTTGCAAGCGAATGCAGGCACGCATATCTTTCATTGCTTTGCGACTGCCTGAGTGCACTCGTCTTTCGAAATGTCTGTTCGCTGGATTGACCAGGCCGAACCCGGCGTTCGGCAATTTACTCCTTACCAGCCCGGCAAGTCACTGGCTGAACTGGAGCGTACCACTGCCGTCGGCAATGCCATCAAGCTGGCCAGCAACGAAAACCCTCGAGGGCCGAGTCCGCAGGTGATGGCGGCTGTGTCGAAGGCCCTGACCGATCTCAACCGCTATCCGGATGGCCATGCGCTGACTTTCCGGTTGGCTGAGCATCTTGGGCTGACGGCCGACCGGCTTGTTCTGGGTAATGGTTCCAACGATGTCCTTGATCTGGTAGCCAGAGTCTTTCTGGGGCCTGACCGCTCAGCCGTGGTGTCGGCACACTGCTTTCTGGTTTATCCGATCGTGGTAGCACTTGCCGGTGCTGGCCTGACAGAAGTAGCCGCCAAAGACTATGGACACGACCTGGAAGCCATGCGCAAGGCCGTCGATGAGACGACCGGAGTCGTCTTTGTAGCCAACCCCAACAACCCGACCGGAACATGGGTGACTCACGAGGAGATCAAGCACTTTCTTGACGAGTTGCCCGAACAGGTCATTCTGGTGCTGGACGAAGCCTATTGCGAGTATATGGACACGTCGAATTATCCAGACTCAATGGCTTTGCTGAAGGAATACGACAACCTGGTGATAACTCGAACCTTTTCCAAGGTGTATGGCATGGCTTCGGTGCGTGTAGGCTATGCAGTCGCCAATGCCGAGATCGCCGACCTGCTGAATCGAGCCCGTCAGCCCTTCAATGTCAACGGACTGGCTCTGGAGGCCGCTCAGGCGGCACTGGACGACAAGGACTATGTGGCCGAAAGCATTCGCCTGAACAAAAGCGGGTTGAAGCAACTGGAGGCTGGTTTGAGCCAACTTGAACTGGCCTATATACCGACGCATGCCAATTTCCTTACCTTTTCCCTGTCGTCTCGCAGAGTCGAAGCGGCCGATGTCTATCAGGCGATGCTGGCCCAGGGTGTCATCGTCAGACCGGTTGCCAACTACAGGATGCCGGACCATCTGCGAGTGAGCGTGGGTCTGCCAGAGGAAAACGACCGTTTTCTGGTGGCTTTGAAAAAGGTTCTGGAGGGCGGTTAACTGTCAAGCCTCAACCCTGTTATTACCATTGATGGGCCGGCAGGAGTCGGGGTGCTTGCCAGTTGCCTGACCTTTCCCTGTCGTCCCGCAGAGTCGAAG
>RKSB01000205.1 GCA_007571095.1 K189A clade bacterium
GGCAGAAAATACCGGTTATCGGGTTGTGCTGAGTCTTGAAGAGACTCGGCACCCAGCCTTCGCTAACTGGCCTCTTTTTGGTTGCGAATGTCGCTGGATGACAGATCATTTCTGAACACCTGTTCGGGTACCTGCCGGCAAAGCCTGGCCAGCCCGGCCGGCAACTTCAGGTCATTCAGGGTTACAAACCCCTGATTGCCGACTCGTCCGTAAACCAGAAAGTCGCATTCCAGCGATGCTATTTCAGCCAGCGAATCTTTCAGTTTCCGGCTGGATGAATAATAGTTTTCGCTGCCAATTCGGGCTAATGTGTCTGTGCCGACGAGAAAGGTTGTTCGAGGAAACAGTCGGCATTTCTCCACAAAGGCAGGCGCATTGGTCAGCCAGACAGACTGTTTCGGGAACTGGCTCAGCCGATCCTTGATTGCATGGTAGTCCAGCACCAGCTTATCCAGGTTGTCAATGCACAGCTCAAAGTCGACGGGATGGCCGAGCAATCCCTTTGCGCATCGAACCATTTCCAGATGCCCTTCATGAAGCGGATTGAAGGATCCGCACAGCAGGGCACGAGGCTTGTTGGTTGAAGTCAGGAGTTGCCCCAGATGATTGACTGCCTCGACCTGGCCGGTGAATAAACCGGACCAGTGAGCCAAACCCGGCGTGACGCTGGACAGCAGAGTCTCGTTTTTCGACAAAGAGAGTTCGCCTTCCTGCTGGCCCGTCAGGAATGCCAGCCCGTTCAGGCAGAGGCTGGCAGTCAGGGCTTCTTCTTCGGACCTGCTTCTTGAACCCTTGTCCAGAATGATCGATCGGGCGAGAGTCGTCTGTTCGGTTTGCAAAGCCATATAAATTCTGTGGTCGCCACGTTTGCTCTGGCCGGAGGAAAGGCTGGCGGTACAACCCAGACCAAACAGATTTGACTTGTTCTCTGACAGCCTCCAGGCACGTTGAAATGCACGAACTGCCATGGCCCCGGCAACAGCCGGCTGGCAATAGCTTGAACAGGCCACGCCCAGATAGCCCTCCAGTGCTTTTCTGGAATAAGGTACCGAGGCTTCGAGAAGCGTGTTGGATGCACCCGAAACAGCACATAGCTGACTCACCAGTCCGCTGCCACCATTGACAGCCAGCACGCCTCGCCAGGGAGAGGCGTGTATGGCTGCGATTCGATCAGTGGTGTCAATCATCTGCTCGCTTGAGGGAATTCAGGCTCCAAAAATTTGTAAGGCCAGAAAGCTGAGGACTTTCGGAGGCTGTGCTCCAGCCCCGCAAATCCTCTCCTCATTGAAAGGTTACCATGACGATTCAGCGGACTCCTCTGCCTTTTGGCATCGACTCTTTCCTGTTTTGGGGATGATTCTCAGCAGGTTCAAGAGAACACAAAAAAGCTGGCTGCCCGGGACCGAAACTATATACATTTTTAACCCTGTTGAACGCTGGCTCCGGTTTCGGCAAGGGAGACGACAGGTCGGTCAAGCCTGGCCTTGCATCATTTTATCCAGTAAACCAACAGGCTTTGAAGAGGGTTCTTGTTCCCCTTCTTGTGTGCGGAATGCCCGAAATGAAGAACTGCCGGAATGCATTTGGCAAGACGTTTTCAGTCGATTCATTCGCGAGGTCAATTCATCCAGAAAATACAGCCTGTATGCAAAGGCTCCTGTCTTGAAGCGAACGTATGGAGATGTTCTGTTTGCCGAGAAGACGAGCAATGCTGCCTCCGAATTCAACGTTCTGGTCGATGCACAGGCTTGCGGTGAGAAAAACCTGGCTCCGCACAGCTTGCGCTTTCGATGTGTTGTTCAAAATTCGCTACAACAAATTGAATCCAGACATGCCCGTTTTTCAGCAGCCCGCAAGTTCAGGCACGCATTGACAAAGCAAAGGCCGAGGCTCGCATCAGGGACGGCAAGGCTGCCTGGCTTCGGCAGACGAGTTTGAGTACAGGGTGAGTAGAGAAGATTTCCTTCAACGTCTGGTTATCCCGCCTTCGTAAAAAGCACTCTTTCACTGGTTGATGAGGCAGCCGGCAGGCTTCGACCAAAGCGATCAGAGCCTTGGCAACAGCCCGAATCAATGGGTTTGAGCAACCAGGCAAGCAGTCGAATCGACTCCTGCATTCGCTCGACTCCTGCATATTTGAACCATATTCGGTGAACTAAGGAAGAATTTCTGTGTCAAAGAGGCTAAGAGTGCCTGATTACTACATATTAATGAAAAATTTCGTAAAAAATAAGCAGTATTTTTATTTATTAATAAGGATTCTATATAACAGGCTTGTCAGATTCCGAAAGTTTCTTCCCAAAAGGTAAACCCATGACGCAAAACGAGCGTTCATGTCCGGTATTCCTGAGGCTGTATCGACCTCTGGCTAACCGGAAATCGGAGGCAGGTCAGGGAGCATGAAGTTGTGTAAAGGCAGAGTATGCCAAGTGTTTTTTGGTTGCATGACTTTCAGCCTGCAACATGACGGCTCATACGAAGGCCTGTTGATTAATCAAGGACGTCAGTCGAGTTTTTTGTACCCATTCATACCCCTTCGCCGATCACACCGCCAGCGTACAAGCCTTTACGCCCGCTTCTCCTATGTAGCCTTGTCTGGCCGGATTTGGCCAATTAAAGTGAAATGACCAAAACCGGAATGATCAAGTCCCTTAACCTCTTCCTGGCCTCATTGCTCGGGAGCCTTCGATCTTTTTACCCTGCTCTTTCGAGCCGGTTTTTTTGGCTTGAGCAGTTGAACACAAATAAGGCCCATTGTTTGCTGAAACGGACGAAGCAAGCACCGTCAAAACCTGCACCGACTAGCCACAAGAAGGCTTTGCAGCCACCGGCTTTGCGCACACGGGTGCAGGGCAAACAGACTCCCGAGATTCTTCTGTCCTCCTCTGTTGAAGTTAATCGGGCTTCGTCTACTGCTACCCCCACTTCGTCCCCCTCAGATGTTGAGCAGGCTTTCCGGTCGATGTTTTCGCAAGGAGTAAGCAGGCCCGTTATCACCGGCCTTGTGTGTGCTCTCGGCCTCTGCTGGGCTTCAATTGCAAAGGCACAGGCACCGGTACCCGACCCCATTGACGAACCCATTCCCGTCACTATAGTCACTATAGCGGTGTCTCCCTCAAGTGTCGAAGAAACCAATATTGTCACCCTGGACGGGTCAAGATCGAGAGGTTCAAACCTCACCTATGCCTGGTCTCAGACTCCCGGCGAAGAAGTAACCGTCTCCCTGAGCAGTAAGACCGTCGCAAGCCCCACCTTTGAAGCACCCGAGTTCACCGAAGGCTACACCCTCAGCTTTACGCTGATTGTGAGCGATGATGCCAGCCCTCCCGACACAGCCACAGCGGGCGTGACTATCGATGTCGCCGCCGACGATGACCCGCCTACAGTCCATGCCGGCCGAAACCTGTATGTCAGTCAGGGGGCGGCCGTTACACTGGACGCATCGGCTTCAACCGATGATGGTGGCATCAGTCGCTATGACTGGGTGCAGACACCTGGCCAGAGTCCGATGGTTGATGATCTGATGGGTAGCAAGACCGTCAATCCCACCTTTACCGCCCCCCACAGTACGGAACCCTATACTCTCAGCTTTATTCTCAGCGTCACCGACATCGACTCTCGACCTGAAACAATTCCAGCCACTGTCCTTGTCATCAACCCTGTCGTTGCCGGTATCGTTTCAGATCAGCCGACTGATGCTTCCGAGGGCACTTCAGTCACCCTGAACGGCTTTCGAATACTCGAGACAGGTGAAATTTCTGACTCCAGTTCGATTCTGTGGACTCAAACAGGAAGCCGGACGCCGGCTGTTTCACTGGAAGGAGACAATATACTCAGATCGACCTTCCTTGCTCCTGATTTAACCGCCGGCTACGAAGTCAGCTTTGTTCTGACCGCCACACAGGTTCATTCGGTAGGCATGGCCACGGATACCGTCACAGCCACAGATACGGTCACCATCACTGTCGCTGGCGACGATGATCCACCGACAGCCCATGCCGGAGAGAACGACACCTTCAAGGAAGACACTGTCGTCACGCTGGACGGGTCGAAATCCAGCGATGACAGCGGCATGCTTGCTTATGCCTGGAGTGCACCGGCGGGTATCGACCTGAGTGATGAGACAGTCGTTACCCCCACCTTTACCGCCCCCGAAGGCACCATGAATTATGAACTGGTCTTTACCCTCATGGTCACCGAACTCACCGTCGCCGATGATGCCTTTGCTCCTCGATCAGCCACGGCGAGTGTCACAATAACCATTGAGGCCGACGATGACCCGCCGACAGTCCATCCCGGCCGAGATCTGTATGTCAACCAGGGGGCGACCGTTACACTGAACGGATCGGCTTCAACCGATGATGGTGGCATCAGTGGCTATAAGTGGAGCCAGAGGCCCGGGGGTCCGAGGGTTTCGTCGCTTGACGGCGACGATACGGTCAACCCGACCTTTGTCGCCCCCAAAAGTACGGATGTCTACGCCATAAGCTTTATCCTCACCGTTTATGACAACGCCAAGCCTCCCAAGCCGAATACGGCCACTGTCTTTGTCCTCAACCCTGTCCTTGTAGATGCCGGAGAGGACCAGAAGAATGTTCCCGAGGGCACTCAGGTCAGCATGAGTTTCTTTCGAATAAACCTGGTAGGGGAAGTTCCTGTTGATGATTCGGCACTGTGGACCCAAACAAAAGACGAGAGTCCGACTGTTCGCCTGAACAACGCCGCTTCCCAGACTATGCCGGCGACCTTCGTCGCACCCGAG
Source organism: K189A clade bacterium (assembly GCA_007571095.1). Lineage (GTDB taxonomy): Bacteria > Pseudomonadota > Gammaproteobacteria > Pseudomonadales > Azotimanducaceae > RKSB01. The sequence continues at coordinate 4,763 of RKSB01000205.1, forward strand.
TGGACCGCCAACTATGAGGTCAGTTTTGTGATGACCTACACCGAAGTCCATTCGGTAGGCATGGAGACGGATACCGTTACAGCCACAGACACGGTCACCATCAGTGTCACCGCCGATGACGATGAACCCACTCCTTCTGTGACCATCGCTAGCCCCAGTATCGATGAAGTCGATGAAGGCGATACCGTCACCCTCGATGCCACAGGATCCAGCGATGACGGTGAGATCACCTATACCTGGACATCGACACCGGCCGGCATCGCATTCTCCACTCTCGCACCTGCCTCGCCTGAACAACCCACCTTTATTGCGCCGGATCGAACCGCCAACTACACGATCACCGTAACCCTCGCCGTTACTGATGACAGAGCCGTTCTCAAGGGCGGTCCCCAGACAG
>RKSB01000162.1 GCA_007571095.1 K189A clade bacterium
CCTGAACGTCTGTATTTCCGCCCTCTGCCTGCCTTCGACTGATGCTGACCCGAACCCGTCTTGCAACAAGCTTATTTAGTCTGCAGGACCTATGCTTCTGGCCTACTGGCGTGTGCTGTCAGGTCTGTTGTTGCTGGCCTGAACCTGGCTCTCGGCTTTTGGTCAGCTTTTTTGGCCTGCATTCTCTGTATTCCTGCTTTCTGGCTACTGGCGAACACTGTCAGGCCTGTTGTTGATGCTAATCCGAACTCGGCTCTCGCCTTACGGTCAGCTTCTTCGGCCTGAACGCTCTGCGTCTTTGCTTGCCGCCGAACACTACCAGGCTTATCGCTGATGCTGGTCCAAGCTCGACTTCCGGTTTTCCGCCAGCTTCTTTGGTCTGCATTCTCTATATTCCTGTCCCCTGGCTATCGGCGAGCACTGCCAGCCCTGCTGCTGCTTCTGATGACTTCCGCTCGTTCGGCTTTCGCCCTCGAGCAGCCGACCTTTCTACCGGCAAATCAGGCCTTTGTGCTGAGTGTCGACTATGAAGTTGGCGAGCCTCTCAGGCTGCAATGGACTATCGCCGATGGCTACTATCTCTATCGCCAGCAACTTGCTCTTCTGAGTACAGTCGGCGAAAGCCCTGTTTCTGAGCCACTGAACCTTCCTGTCGGGATCACTCGGGAGGACGAGTGGTTTGGCGTGGTCGAGGTCTATTACAACTGGCTGGAGTTGTCGGTACCGGTGAATGACCATTCCGGTCTGCAGAACTGGACACTGCGTCATCAGGGGTGTGCCGATGCCGGTCTCTGTTATCCGCCTCAGTACTATCGAATCAGCTTCAACCCGAGCCTGTCCGGTGCCCTTGCCACAGAGATTGAGCCGCCCGCCGGTTCTTTGTGGGCGGATGACAATCAGCAGGGCGCGAATAACCCGGACGAACTGCCGACCGCCTCTCATCTGGCTGGCCTGTTGAGTCAGGGCTCGCTGTCTCTTGCGCTGGCGGTGCTTTTTCTGGCTGGTGTCGGACTGGCCTTCACGCCCTGCGTTCTGCCGATGGTGCCCATACTGTCTTCCATTATCGTCAGCGGTCACCGCCCATCCAGTCGAAGTGCCGTCACCCTGTCTTCGGCTTATGTACTGGGAATGGCCGCAACCTACACTGTCATCGGTGCGCTGACTGGCCTGTTTGGTGCTGCCGTGAATATTCAGGCCGGCCTGCAAAACCCCTGGCTTTTGTCGATGGTCTCTCTGGCCTTTGTGCTGCTGGCTCTGTCCAGTTTCGGGGTTTATTCCATTCAGCTGCCTGCCAGCCTGCAGAACTGGCTTTTTCGCCCGACGGCAAGCCCTGCCGGCCATTTCGGCAAGACCGCCCTGATGGGTGCGGGGTCAAGCCTGCTGGTATCGCCCTGTATTTCGGCTCCTCTGGCCGGCATATTGATCTATATCAGCACCTGGCAGGATGTTCGAACCGGTGCCCTCGCCCTGTTTGTGTTGGCTCTGGGTATGGGAACGCCGCTACTGCTGATGGGCCTCGGTGCAGGTCGGCTGCTGCCTCTGGCGGGTGCCTGGATGAACACGATTCGAACAGTCTGCAGCATTGGCCTGCTGGCTCTCGCCATCTGGCTGATGGAGCGGTTGTTGCCGCCTTCGGTCGGTCTGGTGTTATGGGCCTTGCTGGCGATAGGGGTTGCGATATGGCTGGCATACAGGGCACGCTCCCTGTCGAGCCGATTGGCTCTGGTTCGGGCTGTTTTGGCTGGCCTGCTGGTCGGCTATGGCCTGATCCTGATTGTCGGTGCCAGCAAGGGAGCCGACAGTCTCTGGCAACCCTGGTCACCTTTTTTGGCGAGCACCTCGCCAACTCCCGAATTTCAGCCCGCTACTCAACAGGATATGAATACGCTGCTGGCCGGCCGCAATCCTGCTGAAGGGCCGACGATGCTGTATTTTTCGGCGGACTGGTGTGTTGTCTGCGTCGGCCTTGAACGCGGTACATTCCGTCATCCCGAAGTAGCGAGCGAACTGGCCAGCATGACATTGCTCAAGGCAGACCTGACGAAGAACACAGCCGAGCACAGACGTTGGCTGAAAGAGTTCGGGCTTTTCGGGCCGCCGGCGATCCTGCTCTTTCGGAGCGGCGGAGAAGAAGCGAAGGGCTACAGGCTACAGGGGGAGGTCGCAACAAAGGACCTGGTCATCCATCTGCGACGGTTTTTGGCACAGAACTGACCGCTGTTTTCGCAGGAGGCTTCGGGTCTGGTGTCTATTTGTAATAGTTGGCTGTAGTTGGGTCTCCAGACTTTTCGTTTTTACAGGTTTGCCCAATAGCCCTCCCATTCCTCCCACGGTGGCGGGTATTCCCTGTCTTTCGGAGTCCAATCCACAGAAACGTTCATCGTGTCTGAATGCGCTTTCAACAACTTAACCGTGCTCCCTTTAACCTCTATTCCCCTGTGATTGGTACCGGTTCTGACGGAGATGTAATCTTCATAGCCGATGTCATCAAATACTTCCTGCTGCACGGATAACGGGATATAGAAAACGCTTGGTTTGCATTCCATCCAGAAAATATTGATCAGAAAAATGTCATGTTCCGGTCTAAATCCTTTTTCTCTGCTAACGCTTTCCGTATCAACTGTCCACAGGACCTTGAAAGCTCCGTCCTTCGTTCGTGTCTTGATTGACAGTTCATGGCCGCAGAGTGTCAAGTCGTAACCCCGTTCGTTGCCCCGTTCTGGTACATCTACCTGATCCTGGCCGAATTCCGATATGAAGTAACCGATGATCACATGTTCTCGTAATATGCCTACTGCCGGATTCCCCTTTGGCATCCTTTGCTCAACCATATGCATCGCTGTTGGCAACCCTTTCGCAAATCGTCTTTGCTTCTCGTGGTTGTGCAACAAATCAAGCAAACAATGATTCATTCTCGTAAGCCAGCCTGCGATTGCAAGTGTTTACATATTCGTTTGAGATTTCGTAGCCGACATATCTGCGCCGATTACGTTTAGCCGCAATCGCTGTTGAACCGGAACCTATAAACGGGTCGAGAACAATGTCGTTCGCAAAGGAGTAGAGTTGTATCAGTCTGCGGGGCAATTCGACTGGAAACGGTGCAGGATGCCCGGCTCTTTTCGCAGACTCAGCAGGAAAGGACCAAATGCTTTTAGTGCACTCCATAAATTCATCCCTGCTGATTGTCGACTCCCTGTCCTTTGATGTTCGACGATAATCGCCCTTTGAGAATATCAGTATGTATTCATGGACATCCCGTAAAGTCGGGTTAGACGCACTCTTCCAACTGCCCCAGGCGCACGATGCACCGGCACTTGCCCCCTTGTTCCATATGATTTCACCGCGCATCAGGTAGCCCATTTTTACCATCTGGCTCGATATGAGGGCGTTAAGCGGTATATACGGTTTCCGACCTACATTCGCTACATTGATGCAGGCTCTTCCTCCTGGCGCAAGAACTCGGTGCGTCTCTCTCCATACAGATTCCAGCAGGTCTGAATATTCGCATTCTGTAAGGTCATCGTCGTACTCCTTTCCGACATTGTATGGCGGCGAAGTGATCATCAAGTGAACCGAATTGTCCGGTAGCTCGTGCATATCTGTACTTGAATGGTTGTAGATGCGATTCACCACATCATCGCTACACTCTTTTTCTTCATGTTCCTGATTTGGTTTACTCGGCTTGTTCCGCCGTGTCTCGGAATACATTTTGCGTTCATAAAACTTGTCAGACTTGTGCCCAACCCGACTGCTGGTACCAAACTTCAGCATCTCCGTCCCCATTTCCTTCGCTATCTCCGAATATCAGTTAGTAGTTTTTTGCCGTCGATACTTGGCTGGCGCAACATAGATTCAGCTACTTGCCAGCCGGCAACCATCCCCATTGGGCGTTCGCGGCCATTCGGCTTTCCGTAGCCCTGAAGTTATCAGTATACACATCAGAAGCTTTCCGCCGAAAAGTCTTCTGATTTGCTGGTCTAAAGAGCAGGTTGAGGCGGCACTGCCGAGCCGTATCAACGCCATTTGTGCCCGCTCCCGAACTCGCAAAAAAGTATATTTTCTGAAACTTTTCGGTGAGTGAATTGCCTTTGCCGTCGCCGAATTTTGCGGCCGTCAAATCCGTCAATTCTTGAAGTAAACCGATACCTTCTTGCTCTAAAAAACTGATCCTTCAGTTTTTCCGTCAAAAGTAATGCCTAGCCTTGCTTCACCGCTGCCTGCCAGTGTGCATTCTGTTCACGCTCACCCCGAACCTGCGAAAAATACATTTTCTGAAACTTTTCGGTGAGCGAGCCGCGCTTGCCATCGGCGATCATACGGCCGTCGACTTCTCGAATGGGCATCACTTCGGCGGCGGTGCCGGTAAAGAAGAGTTCATCGGCGATATAGAGTTCATCCCGAGTGATGCGCCTTTCAATCACAGGAATGCCGAGTTCTCGAGCAAAAACCAGCAGAGTATCACGCGTAATGCCCTGCAGACACGAGGTCAGTTCAGGCGTATGCAGGCAGTCGCCTCTCAACATAAAGATGTTCTCGCCGCTGCCTTCTGCGACATAGCCTTCGTTGTCCAGCATCAGGGCTTCGTCACAACCACTGTCGAGGGCCTCTTTCAGTGCGAGCATCGAGTTGGCGTAGTTGCCGGTGGATTTGGCCTTGCACATGGTGATATTGACGTGATGCCGAGTGTAAGAGGATGTGCGTACCCGAATGCCCTTTTCCTTGAGTTCTGCATCCATGTAGTTGGGCCATTCCCAGGCTGCAACGCTCAGGTGTACCGACAGGTCGGTTGCCCTCAGCCCCATGCTTTCTGACCCCAGAAAACAGATAGGCCTCAGATAGGCTTCCTCCAGTTCGTTTTGGCGAATCACCTGCTTCTGGGCCTCGTTGACCTCCTCTTTTGAGAAGGGGATGGCAATGCCCATGATCTGCGCGCTATCGAAAAGGCGACGGGTGTGATCTTCAAGCCGAAAGATGCAGGGCCCTGAGGGCGTGCTGTAGGCCCTCACGCCTTCGAATACGCCGAGGCCATAGTGCAGGGTATGAGTCAGCACATGGATTTTGGCTTCTCGCCAGGGAATCATCTGTCCGTCAAACCATATCCAGCCATCTCGGTTTGCAAGGGATGTCATTTTTTACGGTCTCTTTTTTCTCAGGAAGGGCGGCTTGCGCGCTGTTCGATTTTTCTGAAAGCCACAGGCTCCGGCTCGCTGGTACGGCAGCCGACTCCGGCTCGTTGGCTCAGTAAAGGGTGGATTATACTATTCACCCACCATGAATATAGATTTTCAGCAGTGTCCGACTTCGTCCGCTGGTTTCGACATTCCGCTTCCTACATCAATCGGCATCGAGAGGGCACTTTCGTTTGTCTGTTGCCGGGGCATGCGCTTTCGAGCTGTGATTCTCTGGTCGGCGACATGGCCCTGTTGCACAGTCTGGGCATTCGGCTGGTGCTGGTCACCTGCGGGCAGTCGGAGATTGCCGACGAACTGAAGCAGGCCGGCATTCGGGAGGAATACCACCGAGGCCGCATGATTGTCTCGGAGCCGATGCTTCCGCTGCTTCAGGCGGTTTGCGGGCGTCAACGAATACGGCTTGAGAGTCTGATGTCGATGGGTCTGCCGAATACGCCCATGCATCATTCGAACATTCGAATCGCCAGCGGCAACCATGTGATTGCCAAGCCTCTGGGCATTCTGGATGGCCGGGATTGCTTTCACACGGGAACAGTTCGGCGAGTACGTGTCGATTTTATTCGCCAGCAACTGGCGGCCGGCATTGTCGTGCATTTAAGCGGTCTCGGCTATTCTGTCACCGGCCAGGCATTCAGCCTGTGTGCCGAGGAACTGGCCGCCGAGGTCGCCATCGCCCTGAAAGCCGACAAACTCATTCTTCTGACGGACGAACCTCTGCTGAATGAGGCGAGTGAGCCGATTTCGGAGTTGAGTGCCGATCAACTACCTGTGTACATCGCCGACTCCAGCGACCAAAGCGACGGCCAGCGAAGCCATCTGAAGGCACTTCTTCAGGCCGTCAATCATTCGGTGGCACGCGGTCATCTGCTTGACTACAGAATTGACGGCGTGCTGTTGCGCGAGCTGTTTTCTCATCAGGGTTGCGGGTTGCAGGTCAGCCTTCAGAAAAGCGGCCGTACTCGCGTGGCCACGCTGGCCGATATTGGCGGCATTCTGGAGTTGATCGAGCCGCTTGAAAAGCAGGGCGCGCTGATTAGCCGTAGCCGCCTGCAACTTGAGCAGGAAATTGACTGCTTTATGGTGGTTGAACTGGATGGCCTGATCATTGGCTGTGCCGCCCTGTATCCGATAACCGGCAGCAGTATGGCTGAGGTCGCCTGTCTGGCCACTTCTCCTGAGCAGGCGGGCGTGGGTGAGTCTCTGCTGGCTGCCCTCGAAAGCCGAGCGAGCAGCCTCGGAGTCAAGACGCTGTTTGTGCTGACCACGCAAGCCGACCACTGGTTTCTTGAGCAAGGCTTTGATTCAGGCGATCCATCGGATTTGCCCGAACAGCGCAGGGAGTCATACAATGCCCACCGTGGCTCAAAGGTACTGATCAGGCGGCTGGCGTGAGTAAAGAGATACACCGCAAACATTCGGCCCAAATCGTCGATGGTGTCGAGCAGGCACCCAGTCGGGCGATGCTCTATGCAACCGGCTTTCAGGATTCGGACTTTTCTCGGTCGCAGATCGGCATTGCTTCGACATGGAGCAACCTGACACCCTGCAACATGCACATCGACAAGCTGGCGAAGGCCTCCGCAGCCGGTGCCGACGCCGCCGGCGGCAAAAGCATCATCTTCAATACCATCACCATCTCCGACGGCATCTCCATGGGTACGCCGGGCATGCGCTACTCGCTGGTCAGCCGAGAGGTGATCGCCGACAGCATTGAAACGGTGGTCTGCGGGCAGGGCTTTGACGGCTTTGTCGCCATTGGCGGCTGCGACAAGAACATGCCTGGCTGTGCCATGGCGATGGCCAGAATCGACAGGCCGTCGGTGTTCGTTTACGGCGGTACGATTAAGCCGGGGGCCGAGCGGCGCGACATTGTGTCCGTCTTTGAGGCGGTTGGCAAGCACTCCACCGGCGACATCGGCGACATCGAACTCAAGGAGATTGAGCGCACCGCCATTCCCGGCCCGGGCTCGTGTGGCGGCATGTACACGGCCAACACCATGGCCTCTGCGATTGAGGCACTGGGGCTGTCCCTGCCGGGCAGTTCCTCGATGGAGGCTGTCTCCACAACCAAGGAACAGGATGCCGAGCGCGCAGGGTCGGCGGTCGCACACCTGTTGAAGAGAGGCATTCGGCCTTCTGACATTCTCTGCCGTGAGGCGTTTGAAAACGCCATCGTTCTGGTGATTGCGCTGGAGGGCTCAACCAATGCGGTGCTGCACCTGCTTGCGATTGCCAAAGAAGCCGGCGTTCCGCTGACACTTGATGATTTCAACGACATAGGTGCACACACGCCAGTCCTGGCTGACATGCGGCCTTCCGGCCAGTATGCCATGTCCGAGCTGATTGATGTAGGTGGCATCCAGCCTCTGATGAAGACGCTTCTGGATGAAGGTCTGTTGCACGGAGGCTGCATGACTGTGACCGGCCAGACGCTGGCTGAAAACTTGAAGGAGGTGGCACCCTATCCGCCGGAACAGAGAGTTATTCGACCGCTGAGTGATCCGGTCAAGGCCGACAGCCATCTGGTTATTCTTCGAGGCAATCTGGCACCCGAAGGTGCAGTGGCCAAAATCACCGGCCACGAAGGCTTGCAGTTTACCGGCAAGGCCAGATGCTACGACAGCGAAGAGGCTGCCATGCAGGCGATCGTTTCGGGCGAGGTTGTTGAAAACGACGTACTGGTTGTTCGTTACGAAGGCCCCAGAGGAGGGCCGGGCATGAGAGAAATGCTTTCACCGACTTCCGCCATCAACGGCAGAGGCCTGGGCGGCAAGGTCGCCCTGATCACCGATGGCAGGTTCTCCGGTGGCTCACACGGCTTTGTCATCGGCCACATCACGCCGGAAGCCTTCAACGGAGGCCCGATTGCCCTGATAGAAGACGGCGACACCATCACCATTGACGCCACCGCAAGGACTCTGCATCTGGTGATTGACGACCAGGAGATGGCCGACCGACAAAAACGCTGGCAACCGCCTGCACCCAAGGCCACTCGCGGCGTTTTGGCCAAGTATGCTCGTCAGGTCAGTTCCGCCAGCCTGGGGGCGGTTACAGACGTTTAGCGGGATTCGCCTTGTTCTGAGGGAGTTTTCGGCGCGTTCAGCCGAAGCGTCATCAAGCGATGCCGAACAGCAATTCGTCATCAACTGCTGATTAAAAGTAATGAGGGTGCAGGTGTCGGGCTAACGATTCCTGCTGGTGCTCAGGTCATCCTTACCCCTTGCCCAAGCTCGCAGGCGCAGGTAAAGCTTGGCTTAAACCTTGGCTCGCAGGTAATCTTTGGCTCGCAGGTAATCCTTTGGACTTCGAGCGTGCTACAGCAGGGTTGAGCCTCTTGACTGTTTTTGCAGGTGGCTTTCCTTCTCAGTTGACCGTTTTCATCGTACAACTCATAAGGGCCATCCCTTTCCCCATATTTCCAGGCACTCTTTTCCTTGAGCTGGCCGTTTTCGTACCAGGCCCTGAAGGGACCATGCTTTTTCCCGCAGCTATAGCGGCCCTTTTCTTTTAATTGACCGTTTTTGTACCAGGTCTCGAAGGGTCCCCTACGGCAGCAGATACCACCCCAACGATCCCAGCTGCCCTTCTCTTTGAGTTGACCATTTTCATACCAGGTCTCGAAGGGTCCATGCTTGTTCCCGTCGCTATAGCCGCCTTGTTCCTTTAATTGACCGTTTTTATAGTAGATCTCAAAGGGACCCTCCCGAAGCGGAGGGTCAATAGAGTTGTAGCTTTTCCTTTCCGAGGTGTATCTCTCCTTTAGCTGGCCGTTTTCATAATAGGTCTCACAGGGACCAATTACCCCAGATTCCCAAGTTTGTTTTTTCTTTAACCGACCATTCGCATCATAAAACTCGAAGGAGCCAATCGGTTCTCCATGCTTATAGGTGTACTTCGAACTCAATCGACCGTTTTCGTGCCAGCACTCAAAAAGACCGTGCTTTCTGCCATCGGCATAGTTGCTTTTCTTTCTCAGGTGGCCGTTGCTATGCCATGACTCGAAGGAACCATGCTTTTCCCCATGTTTCCAGGCCTGCTTCTCCTTTAACTGACCATTTGCATACCAGAACTCAAAAAGACCGTGCTTTCTTCCATCGATATAGTCACCCTTCTCCTCTAGCTGGCCGTTGCTATGCCATGTCTCGAAGGGACCATGCTTTTTCCCGTATTTCCAGGTACCTTTTTCCTTTAACCGACCATTTTCATAGTTGACTTCAAAGGGGCCATTTCGGCGCCACACCTTAGCTTGTTGAAACAGTTTAATCAGACCAAATATTGCTATCCCAATAGCGAGCAAGGGCGGCCACATTGCTATCAATGACACAACAAACAGAAGAAAAAGCCCTAGCGCATCTTGTTCCTCCTGGTACTTACGACGACTCTTTCGAACAACTCTGATACCTCTCATCTAACTAATGGCGTTACCTAAACCGGAAGTCAACAACAAGTCTATTGCCCTGATCAATGACTTTTCCAGAAGGGTGTTCGTGAACTCTGGAAAAAAGAAATCTTTGAATAAACGAAGGCCATGTTTACCGGTCGAGCAGGCCGCTCCAATACTTGTCGCCCCTCGGAATAAAGGTATCTATGTCGCCTTCCCAGATACGTCTGGCCAGCCTGTTGTAGTTGAAATAAAGCTTGCCCTTGTGCAGAGTCCAGGCGGTAGGGTCGCCGTAGGCTTTGCTTCTTTTGGCTGCTGCATAGGCGCAGTATCCTCCGTACTGGGGCGTATACCGAGCAGGGTCTTCAAGAAACTGGTCGCGATTTTTGGCGTTGCGAAAATGCCAGGTTACTCCGTCGTATTCGGCACTGTAGGTGGCTGAGCCTTTCTGAGGTCCGTTGCCGTCAAAGTAGCTGATCAGGTCGTAACCGTCGGCACCCACTCCGCTTTTGTATGGGTACCAGAGGTTTTCAGACGCATTCAGCTGGCCGATGAGGCCAACGAACAACAGCCAGAGTGCAGTTTTTTTCATGGTTTGGTGCTCCTTTGTTTGTCTTCAGGTTCCGTTGGAAGTGTTCGGTGTTGACGAACCTGGTCTGAGGAAGGGTCGTCAGGCCGGGTTGGCCGATTCCTTCTGAAAAGGATAGCCCAAAGGCTCCAGAACTGCTGGCGGAATTGCAGGACTTCGTAGAGAGAAGGGAGTCGGTACTTATTTTGACAGACTGGAGGCACCAGGACGTTCGGAGGCTAGTGTTTTTATCCTTTGATTTTACTGACTCGAAGGCCGAAAAACCGCCTGTTGCTAGCGTGCAAATCCCCCCCATTCCCCATTTTTCCAGATGTACTTGGCCCACAATTGACCCTTGTGGTATGTCCTATCGAAACCATCTAACTTGCCATCTTTATAGGTGACTTTTTTCTGCACTTCACGGTCTTCAGACCAGCACTCATAAGACCCATGCTTTTGCCCATTTTTCCACGTGCCTTTCTCCTTGAGTTGGCCGTTTGCATGCCAAGATTCAGAGAGACCATGCTTCTGCCCATTTTTCCAAGTACTCCTCTCCTGTAACTGACCGTTTTCATACCAGGATTCGAAGAGGCCATGTGGCTTTCCATCTTTATAGGTGCCTTTTTCCTCTGGTTGGCCGTTCTCATAATAGTACTCATAAGGCCCATGCTTTTCCCCATTTTTCCAAGCGATCTTCCTCTCTAGCTGACCGTTTTCATACCAGGACCCAAAGGAACCATGCTCTTTCCCATCTTTCCAAGTGCCTTTCTCCTCTAACTGACCGTTTGCATAGTAAGACTCAAAGGATCCTTGTCTTTTCTCTTCTTTGGAGTGCGGTTTTTTCATGGTTTCATGTCCCTCTTCCTCTCTCTTCAAGCCTTGCCGGAAGCGTCCGATGCCGACGAACTGGCCTGCAGGAAGAGTCGATAGGTCGGGTTGGCCGATTCCTCTCGAAAAGGATAGCCGAGGCGTTCAAGGAATGCGCCGAAGCGAGCAGATTCTGCCGCTGGTACCTGAATGCCCGCCAGCACTCTGCCTACATCGGCACCGTGATTGCGATAATGGAAAAGGCTGATATTCCAGTCCATGCCCTGTTTTCCGAGCATCTCAAGGAAATTCATCAGGGCACCCGGCCTTTCAGGAAACTCAAAGCGGTAGAGCAGTTCATCTGGCACCGGCGAACGGCCGCCCACCATGTGTCGAATATGCAGCTTGGCTGTCTCATTGTCTGTCAGGTCCAGTACATCCAGGCCTCTTTCTACCAGCTGTTTTGCGAGCTGCCGGCGTTCTTCGTCGTGCGACACTCGAATGCCGACGAAAATGTGGGCTCGCTCGGGGTCGTCCATGCGGTAGTTAAATTCGGTCACGCTGCGAGTGCCGATCTGCTTGCAGAAGTCTCGAAAGGCACCCGGGCGTTCGGGGATGGTGACTCCAAACAGGGCTTCTCGGCCTTCGCCTATCTCGGCCCTTTCGGCCACGAATTTGAGCGAATCGAAATTCATGTTGGCCCCGCAGGTGAGTGCAATCAGGTTCTTTTGACGCAGATTGTTTTGCTGGCAGTAGTTTTTCAGGCCGGCGACCGCCAGTGCACCTGCCGGCTCAAAAATCACTCGAGTATCTTCGTACAGGTCTTTGACCGCTCCGCACATCTCGTCGTTGCTGGCCGTGATGACTTGATCGACCAGCTGCCGGACCATGTTGAAGGGCAGGCGGCCCGGAGTCTTGACTGCGACGGCGTCAGCAAACCGGCCAACCTCATCCAGCGTGACTCTCTTTCCAGCCTGTATCGAAGCCAACATGCAGGCTGAGTCTTCGGCTTCTACGCCAACAATCCTGATCTCGGGGCGCAGCAGCTTGATGTAGCCGGCGATACCCGCTATCAGGCCGCCCCCGCCGATAGAGCAAAAAAGAACATCTATCGGATTGCGGTGCTGTCGAATGATTTCTGCGGCAATGGTCGCATTGCCGGCAATGATGTCGGCATCGTCAAAGGGAGGAATGAAGCAGGCCCCCGTTTTTTCGACCAGTTGTTCGGCAATGAGCAGACTGTCGTCCACGTTTTCGCCTCGCAGGATGACCTCTGCTCCCCAGTGGCGTACGGCATTCACCTTGATTTGTTGCGTGTGCTCTGGCATGACAATGGTCGCCTTGCAGTTCAGCTTTTGTGCCGCCAGTGCAACACCCTGGGCATGGTTGCCGGCCGAGCAGGCAACCACTCCGGCAGCCAGCTTGCCCTCTTGCCCGAGGCGGATCATCTTGTGATAGGCACCTCGAATCTTGAACGAGAACACAGGCTGCAAATCCTCTCGCTTCAGGAGTACGGTATTACCCGTTTGCTCCGACAGCCGAGGGGCGACAGCCAAGGTCGTCTCCTTCAGGAAGTCGTAGATGCCCGTGGTTGCAACACCCGTAAGCAGTGCGTTTTGAAGCTCATGGACAGGCTGTTCGGAATCCTTCATGGTTCAGCCGGCGGAAGAGGGGGTGTAGCCTTGTACGTATTCGACCAGTCGGCGAACATTGTCCACAGGTGTTTGCGGCAGAATGCCGTGGCCCAGATTGAAGATGTGCCCGGGTTTGCCGCCGACTTCGCCCAGCAGGGCGGCCACCTTTTTCTCGATCACAGGCCAGTCGGCAAACAGCAGGCTGGGGTCGAGGTTGCCCTGAATGCTCGAACAGCCCAGACGATTCCAGGTGGGCATCAGAGGTTGCCGCCAGTCGAGTGCCATCAGATTCGGGCCAGTCTTGTACATGGAATCGACCAGATGGCTGTTGCCTGTGCCGAAATAAATCACCGGCACACGCCCGCAGATGGCATCAAACAATTGGGTGGTGTGGGGCATGACGAACTGCTCAAAGTCTTCAAGGCTCAGGCAGCCGACCCAGGAGTCGAAAATCTGTATGGCTTGTACGCCGGCATCGATTTGCAACTGAACATAATCGGTAATCACTCGAACCAGCTTTTGCATGAGCCTTGACCAGGCGGCTGATTCCTGATGCATGAAGCACTTGAGGTACAGGTGGTTTTTGGAGCCGCCTCCCTCAATGGCGTAGGATGCCAATGTAAAGGGCGCACCCGCAAAGCCGATCAGCGGAATATCGCCCGGCAGTTCCTGACGAGTGATGCCGATTGCATCCGCCACATACTTGAGTTGAGTGGCAGCCTCTACGGGTCGAAGGCAATCGACAGCGGTGCTACTGCGTACCGGGTTGTGAAACACAGGCCCTGTTCCGGGCAGGTAATCAAGTTCCAGCCCCATGGGAATCATTACAGGCAGCAGGTCGGCAAACAGAATGGCGGCATCCGTCTTGAGGATACGTTGGGCATCCACGGCCACCTGGGCCATCGACTCTGGAGTGGTGAACCATTCGATGCCGGGCGTATCCCCCTTGAGTTTGCGGTATTCCGGCATGTAACGGCCAGCCTGCCGATTAAGCCAGACGGGAGTATGCCCGGCAGGTTCGCCTCTGCAAGCCTTCAGATAGGCACTTTCTTTCAGGGGGTCTTTTTTCATGCGACTCAGGGCGCGGCTGGGACATTTGTGAGTGGCCTAGTATAGCCTGAAGGCGAAGTTCGCCTGAGCCGATCAGTCTGACTCCATTCGATCCAGCAGCCTTTCTCCGGTCTTGCGGCATGTAGCGGCCAGCCTGCCGATTAAGCCAAACGGGAGTATGTCCGGCAGGCTCGCCTCTGAAGCCTTCAGACAGGCACTTTCTTTCAGGGGGTCTTTTTGGCTTATATACCTGACCTGACAAGTTCTTT
>RKSB01000171.1 GCA_007571095.1 K189A clade bacterium
GCACCAGGTTCCGCATAAAGAGGCGGTATATCGAATCAGGGTAGGGCAGTTATCAGCCGAGAGCTTTCGCTTTGATGCCCTGCCTGTTGCCGAGGGCAGCATGGCTGACGATGGCCGGCTTACGCTGGATCATCAGGGTCATAAAACCTGGGATGAGAACAACGATGGTGAGATTCAGTATTCTGAAAAAATGAATTGGAATTAAATATATAAAAGAGCAATTCAAGAATGAATTTAAGATTTTACTCAAGCTGTGAAGGGCTGCATTCGGTCAAGCATATCCGGCCTGCTGCCGGGTTTACTCTGCTTGAAACTCTGGTTGCGATGTCGATTTTGGTTTTTGGTTTGACCGGCTTTGTCGCATTGCTTCTGGCTGGCCTCAAGAATGATCGCAACCTGCTGCTGCAAACACGAGCCATCCAGTATGCCGAAAGCATGGCGGAGGTCATTCGCTCCGGTATCGCCGTTGAGTCGATAGGTTACGGTGTACGACCGGGGGGTTCAGCCGATTGCACTGTTCGGGCCTGTAACCCTCAGCAGATGGCTGTTTTCGAGACATCTGTCTGGAAATGTCAACTGTCGGGTGAAGAGTCCGACCTGTGCTCGCCTGCTGTGGCCACAAGTCCGGCGGTTCGTATATGTCGCGACTGGCAGCTGCCGACAGGCTGTTCTGCCCTGCCGAGTGGCGATGGTCGAATCTCTGTACAGGCGGGAGTCAGCGAGGTATCCGTGCGCTGGCGAAGCACCGAAAAATTCGGGTTCAACCAAGTGTCGCTTCGCATCAGACAGTAGCGACATGAGTCCGGTGTGCGGGTTTTCCCTGCTTGAAGTCATGCTGGCACTTTTGCTCGGCAGTCTGCTGGTACTCGGGGCTGGCGTGCTTTTCAGCAGCACCCAGCAGCTGTATCTGGCACTTGAGGGTCAGTCCCGCCTGCAGGAGACTGCTCAGACAGCCATGGACTTTATTGCCGGCAGGTTGCGCTCCGCCGGCTGGATGGGCTGCCCGGTCGAAGCGGGTGCAATCGACAAGACGCTTCGTGCCGACTGGTCTTCGTTGCCCGAATTCAACATTCGCCTGCCGTTTGAGGGAATCGCCGGCGATGCTGTCGATAGGATGACCCGTCTGGAGAGCCGGCTGCCAGTCTCTCAACCCCGAAAAAATCGACTCAGTTATACCGGTACTCGAGGGCTGAAACTCGCTCCAAAGCACAACAAGAAGCCTGCTCACGGCTGGCTGATTGCCGGATCAGATGTGCTGGTTACTCGACAAATGGCGATTCGACCCTTTGTTCTGGCAGAGCCTCTGGGGCCTGAGCAGACTCCGACGGTGCTGATTGACGACCGCAACAGGGATGGTCGAAGGAATCGGGACGATCTGGATAACTTTGGTTTTTCGCGCAGTCAGGACCCTGTGGTGATGATTAATGATTGTCGTCAGGCCAGCCTTTTTCGAGTTTCTCAAATCAAGGTTCGAGAGGGCAGGGCAAGGCTGATTTCCGAGCTTGGCAGCGGGCCCTTTGACAACCGGTTAGCTCATCCGGTTCAGTCGAATCAGGCGTACGAAGGATTGACCTATGTGAGTGCCATCGAGAACTCCATTTTGTTTGTGGCACCCGGCAAAGGCAAAAACAATCGACAGCAGGACATTCTGTCTCTGTGGTACAGGGAAGGCACTCGCACTGCCCAGGAACTGGTGCCGGGCATTGAAAGAATACGTCTGGTTTGCGGAATCGACAGCAATGCCGACGGCCTTGTTGATCGTTATTCGGCACTCGACTCGGTTGCCGATTTTCGGCGAGTGCTCAGTGTTCGAGTGTTGCTGCTGGTGAGCAGCGTGGATGCTGTCGGCTATCAGAATACGCATGATGGCATTCTGCGACAGGTATTCAGCCAAATTTTTCGATTGTCCGGTGTTCGCCCCTAAATCCTGCCGGATTTCGGAAAGCGGCAGTGTTTTGATCACCAGTCTGGTACTGCTTGTCCTGATCACCAGCCTGGCCGTCTTTGCGGCCCAGAAAAACCTGATAACGGTTCAATTAAGCCGTAACCTGAAAGCCCAGATGCTGGTCCGACAGTCGGCCCTTAATGCCTTGACGGTGGCTGCTTCAAGCTTGGCCGGGCTGGATGCTTTTCGGCTTCCTCTCAGTCGAGAGGCTTGCTTTGTCCGGTCGGGTCGTAAATTTACAGTTGCTGCAAAAATCGGCGATCCGACTCGAGAACTGCTGGCCCATCAGGACGATTCGAAAAAGCCTTCGGGCTGTTCCTTTGGTGCTTTCACCGAGCCTCTGGTCATCGACTTGTCGAGTCGAAAGATTCGAGCTGGCTATTTGCTGGAATACCTGACAGATGTCAATCACCAGATCGATGGCAGAGAAGGTCGCCGCCTCTTTTTTCGTATCAGTGCATTTGCGGAAGCGGCGAGTATTCAGTTGGCTGTTCAGGGTATTTACAGCCGGAATTTTGATGCCGACGGCCGAAGTATTTCCGAACTGGAAAAGCTCTCCGAAAGGGAATTACTCTAGTCAGTCCGTCTTTACGCACACCAGATCCCTGCCTCCGGAATCTTCGGGAATGCCGTTTTTGTCTGTGTCTCGGGCCAGCCTCGTCCGTCCGGTCAGGCTGACTATGATCTGTCCGGCATGTCTGGGGTCGCCGCTTGGTGGGCAGTAGAGGACAGTACCGTTGCGAGCTCTCGCCATACCCCTGGCTGTCACCGAAAACTGCGAGCGAGTGCCAAAAAATTTCGCGGTGACTCGGCTGCCTTCGGGCATCGCTGGCCACCATCGGATTTCATTGTCTTTTGAGTCGAGGCGGCCGTCTTCGTCGGCATCGACAAACATCAACCTCTCCCTGCTCCAGTCCTCGGCACATGTTTTGGTGGCCCTGTTCCATGGACACAGGGTTACTGTCGATTGTCGGCTGATCGCTGTGTTTCTGGTGAGTGTCAACTCGAAAGCCAACTGCCGAATACTCATCCTCGATTCCTGCCGTTCCATCAACTCGGTGAAATCGGGCATTATCTGGCTGATGAGTATGGCTATCACTGCCATTGTGACCAGGCATTCGGTCAGGGTGAGGCCGTGGCTCTTGTCAGCGAGTGTGAGGATCAAGTTGTTGGCTTAACGAAAGACCTGTTGGCCGAGGTCATTTGAATGCCGGAACTTCTCTCAGGGTAGCCCTCCAGAGTGCACTTGGACGAGCGGTTTCTGCCGCTGCGGCTTGTGAGTGTGAGTCGGTGATTCCAGTCAGCCGCCGGCGGGAATTTCAGGACTCTTTTTCGGACAGGGGCAGAATCTTGGGTGGAATGGAGGGCGGCTTGGCCAGCAACCCGAAGGTAATCACATTCAGTATGGATTTCGCGCTCGATTTGGCGAGTTTCGGCACTCGGTAGCTGCCGTCTGCTATCAGGTTGGGATTCTTTGGATGGTTGGCCTTCAGTACCCTTGCGGTTTCGCTGGCCAGGTCGTCCTTTTCCATTGCCGAATAGGCTGCAATAAGCAATTCCAAGGCCCTTTCGACCGCCGGAGTCTGGCTGTAATTGGCAACCACGAAACGTGCACGGCTGACGGCGGCGACAAATGCGTTTCGCTTCAGATAATACTCGGCGATGAGGATTTCCTTGTCGGCCAGAATGTTTCGAATGAAGATCATTCGTTGTTGTGCATCGGCGGCATATCCGCTGTCGGGGAAGCCTTCTATCAGCTTTCGAAAGTCGTCAAAGGAGTCTCGAATGGGTGTCAGATCACGCTCTGAAAGCGCGCCATTGAAGGAGAGCTCAAACGGCCTGCGGCCTTCGGCAAATTTTGCTAAAGCCTTGAGATACTGGGCATAATCGGCATTTGGATGATTGCTGTGCAGGCGCAGAAACCTGTCGGCAGCTTCGCGAGCTTCGCTTAATTGATAAGCTCTATAGTGTGCGTAGATAATTTCCAGTTGAGAGCGTTCGGCATAACGGCCAAAAGGGTAGAGTAGCTCAAGCTCCTGAAACAGTCTGGCGGCCTCCGAGAAGTGCTTGCTGTCCATTCTTCTGCGGGCAGAACGGTAAAGTGCTGTTTCGGTTAATTGGGGCTCGTTGAGTTCGGCACCGGCCGCCTCATCCTTTGTTCGGCAGCCACCGAGCGCAAACAGCGCGCTGATGACCAGAAGCCATGTGATTTGCTGTAGCATGGAAACTGGCACTCTTTCGCTTGGGCGGCCTACATACTAGCGCACTCGCCTTGCAAACGCACGTTTTGACGAGTCTACAGCCTGGTCGGAGTACATGAGCCAACAACAGGACAAAGCTGCGTCAACCAGCCGCCGGGCCACTGTGACCGGACGTTTTGACAAGGTTGCCGCCGAGGTCTTTCCCGAGTACTCGAGAACTCGCCTGCAGGCTTATATTCGGCAGGGCATTCTACGCGTTAACGGTGGCCGTCAAGAGCCTGATTTTCAACTTTCCGGCGACGAAGAACTGACGCTGGCTACGAGTCTGGATGACCCTTACCCCGAAGCCCGGTCGTGGGTGGCCACTCAAATGGATATTTGCGTGCTTTACGAGGACGACCATCTGGTGCTGGTGGACAAGCCAGCAGGGCTGGTCACACACCCGGGGGCGGGGCATTTTGAGGATACTCTGGCCAACGGGCTGCTGGAACGATATCCGGCTCTTGGTGGCATACCTCGCTCGGGCCTTGTGCATCGTCTGGACAAGGATACTTCGGGCCTTCTGCTGGTGGCCAAGAGCATTCGAGTGCAGTTGTCCCTGGCAGACATGCTGAAGCATCGGCAAGTGAAGCGCGTATATTCAATGCTGATCAGCGGCCGGCTGACGAAGCCGGCAACCATCAGCGCAGAGATTGGCCGGCACGCCAGAAACAGAAAGCGAATGGCGGTTGTTGAAAGAGGCAAACCGGCTGTCACTTTCGTCCAGCCCTTGCGTTGCTACAAGCAGTGTACTCTGGCCAGTGCCACTCTGGGGACCGGTCGAACGCATCAGATCAGAGTGCACATGAAGCATCTGGGTTATCCGCTCATCGGCGATCGAGTATATGGTTTCAAGCCGAGAATCGACAAGTCTGACACTTCCGGCTATGCCCTGAGCCTGTTTCCA
>RKSB01000196.1 GCA_007571095.1 K189A clade bacterium
TGGGTGCCACTCAAAACTACATTGCCAGGCCCTTCCTCTACACTGGCCTGGGCTACGGGCCTGGTGGAGCTCTGGTGGCAACCATTGCTCCATCGGCGGTGCCTGTATGGCTGTCGGACCCTCTGGCAGGCTGTACACAACCTACGGCATTCTGCTTAAGGCCTGAAGGCGGTAGCCCTCTGGCGTCATCGGCATCATGATTCTGCTCGGTGGCCTGCTCGGCTGGGCGAGTGCGAGACTGGCCGTGTGGATGTTCTTTCGCCGGTACGACCTTCGGCTTGAAACCGACCCTTGAAAAGAACTTTTTCGGCTCCATATTGCCTAATGATAGCGGGAAGGTTATGATGACCCGCCGAAACCGAAGGGCTTGGACAAAACAAGTTCTTTATTCGAAATTCAAGCGATTCTATGAGCGAAACAACCGTATCTTCATCCACTTGGCTGCAGCCAACTCAAGGGCTGGAGTGTTACATCAACTCCATTCGCTCCTATCGTGTGCTGTCTGCCGAAGAGGAGCGCGATCTGGCCAACAAGCTTCAGCAGGAAGGAGACCTTGAGGCGGCCAGACAGCTTGTCCTTTCTCACCTGCGTTTTGTGGTTCACATCGCCAAGGGTTACGCCGGCTACGGGTTGCCTCTGCTTGACCTGATACAGGAGGGCAATGTCGGCCTGATGAAGGCGGTTCGGCGGTTTGATCCGTCGGCTGGCGTGAGACTGATTTCTTTTGCGGTGCACTGGATCAAATCAGAGATTCATGATTTCGTGATTCGCAACTGGCGCATCGTCAAGGTGGCCACAACCAAGGCTCAACGCAAGCTTTTCTACAATCTGCGCAGTGCCAAAAAACGTCTTGGCTGGCTGGGTCCGAAGGAGGTCGAGGAGGTTGCCTCCGATCTCGGCGTAACACCCGATCAGGTGCGCGAGATGGAGTCGCGTCTGGCGGCTCAGGACCCTTCCTTTGACCGAACCGATCAGGACGACGAAACGGCCCCCATTCCCTCTCAGTACCTTGAAGCTGAGGGAGCCAATCCAGAAATCATAGCCGCCGAAGAAGATGACAGGTCTCGCAATCTGAAAGCCCTGTCATCGGCACTTCAAGAGCTCGATGAGCGTAGTCGAGACATTGTTCAGTCGCGCTGGCTGTGCGAGGGCAAAAAGCCTACTCTGCACAATCTGGCAGACAAATACGGCGTATCGGCAGAACGGATTCGGCAGATCGAGGGCCACGCCATGAAAAAGATGCGCCAGCATATGGCTGCCTGAAGTCTTTCGTGGTCAGCCACGATCCACTACAAGGCCCGCAAAAACTCACTCAGTCCCAACCAGGATCAATCCGTAGCTACAGTCTGCGCCGTGGCAGGTTGACTCGTGCACAAAAGCGAGCACTCGACCGGCACTGGACAACCTATGGGCTGGACTTGAATGCCGGAGTGCCTGCCTGCATTTATCAGGCAGACCGGCCGATTGTTCTGGAGGTCGGTTTCGGCAATGGGCTCAGCCTGCTTCAACAGGCTCAGAACGAGCCGGAAAAATGCTTCATCGGCATTGAGGTCTACCTGCCTAACATCGGGCATCTGCTACATAGATTGGATGCCGAGGGCACCACCAATGTTTTTTTGTATCATGCCGACGCGCTGGACGTATTGACTCACTGTGTTCCTCCGCTAAGCATCGACCGTTTACAGATATATTTCCCCGACCCCTGGCCCAAAAAAAAGCACCTCAAACGCAGGCTTATTCAGGTGCCCACTCTGCCTGTTTTTCTGAGTGCCATCAAGCCTGGCGGGCTTTTGCACATGGCCACCGATGTGCTTGACTATGCCCAAAAAATGCTGGAAGTCGTTGCGGCCAACGTCTGTCGACGCTGTGAACTGGTGAACAGGCAATCCGGCGGCGACTTCAGCAGTCGCCCTGCCTGGCGGCCGGAAACCCGGTTTGAACTGACGGGCAGGGCGGAGAACAGGCAGATTTACGACCTCGTCATTGCGGTTTCAAACTGAAGTCGACCAGCAGATCGTCCAGAAAACGCAGCCCCAGTTCGCTCGCCCGAAGCTGCGACCCGGGTTCCAGCAGACCTCGCTTCAGATTGCGGCAACGCCAGTTGGCCAGTTGGCCAATCGGCATACCGGTACGCTCTTCGTAGAGTGCGTCCTCGGTGCCCTCGACCAGGCGAAGTGCGTTCATTAGATACTCGAAGCTGAGCAGTTGCTCGCTGATTTCGGCTTCTTTGGCCAGGTAATTTTTCGCCTTCAGGTAGCTTTCGGGCTGGCGCAGTTTCTGTCGTCGCAGAATTTTCGCATTCGCCAGAGTGAATTTGCTGTGAGCACCCGGCCCGATGCCGAGATAGTCGCCGAATTCCCAGTAGTGAAGGTTGTGTCGGCTATGGTGATTGGCCTGAGCATAGGCGGATATCTCGTAACGAACGAAGCCCGCACTCGCCAGAATTTTCGCGCCCGCCTGCTCAATGGCGGCCAGCGTGGAATCGGAGGGCAGTTCAGGCGGATAGCGATAAAACAGCGTATTGGGTTCAATAGTCAACTGATACCAGGAGATATGGTTCGGCGAAAAGCCGACGGATCGCTCCAGATCAGCGGTGGCACCCTCGAAAGTTTGCCCCGGCAAACCATGCATCAAGTCCAGATTGACTGACTCAAAGTCTGCCGACAAAGCCTCCTCGACAGCAGCCTCTGCTTGCGGTCCGGTGTGTATTCTGTCGAGGCGCTTCAATGTTTGCGTGAAGAAGGACTGGACGCCCAGAGACAGGCGCCGAATGCCGGCATGCGCAAAGTCAGCCAGGCGACCCTTTTCCAGAGTACCCGGGTTGGCTTCCAGCGTAATCTCGATATCCCTGGCCAGTCGGCAATGTCGCCCCAAAAGCTTCAGCAACCGCTCAATGGCCTCAGGGGCAAGCAACGAAGGCGTACCGCCGCCGATGAAGATCGAACAGAGTTCTCGCTCCTCGACAAGGGGCAGATCGGCTATCAGATCACGCTCCAGGGCGGCGAGCAGCTGGGCTTCGGGCAAAGGCCCCGTCAGCTTGTGCGAATTGAAATCGCAGTAAGCACACTTGTGCAGGCACCAGGGAATATGCACATAGAGCGAAAGCGGAATGCTCACCGAAGGGCTCCGGCTTTCGTCAGTGCCTGGCAAAAGGCTGCCCAGGCCTGAGCTCTGTGACTGACGATATTCTTGTCGGCCAGTTTCAGCTGGGCGGCGGTGAGCGAGTGCTGATCGCAGACGAACACAGGGTCATAGCCAAACCCCCCTTCGCCCTCGGCCTTCAGTGCAATCCGCCCGAACCAGCGACCCTGGGCCAGCACCGGATCCGGGTCATCGAAAGACCGCAACAACACCAGCGTAGAGTGAAAAAACGCCCTTCTCTGCTCCCCCGAACAGGCCGCCATGGCCTTCAGCAAACGTTTGCGGTTGTCGGCATCTGTGGCCTTCTCTCCGGCATATCTGGCCGACCTTAATCCGGGCGCGCCACCCAAGGCAGGAACGATCAGGCCGGAATCATCCGCCAGGCTCGGCAAGCCGGTTTGAAGGGCGCAGTGCCGAGCCTTGATCAGGGCATTCTCGACAAAGGTTGAGCCAGTCTCGGCGACCGCACCGACCTGAAAGTCTTTCTGGAGTACAAGCTCCACTTTCAAGCTCTCCATGAGGTGCTTGAACTCGAGGTATTTCCCCCGGTTGTCCGAGGCCAGCACCAGCCTATCGAGCTTCATCAACGTAAAACTTCTGCGAAAAGCGCACCGGAATGGTCTGGTTTTCCAATTCAACCGCCAGTTCAAATCTCAATAGCTCGGCTTCAGTGAAGCGAAAGCTGGCCAGATAGTAAATGGCGCCCGGCTCTCGAACAGTTCGAAAATCGAGCCGGTTTTTTTGCGACAGCAGATTCACAAAATGGCCTTCGACCTCGGCCTCATGGGGCGTGGATCCCCTGTTTTCGCGTTTGCGGACGGCGATATTCAATATCGCAATATTGGGCCCACGCGTTAAGCCGTGAAGGCTGGCTATCTCGGGTAATAAAAACATCGAGCTGAGCGCGCTGTAATGGACTTCAAAGGGCGGCTGAACAACCATTTGTTCGGCTCGGCCAAGGGACATCAGAGCCCAGAAAGAGAGGGCTGCAACCACCCGAAAGAGGCCTGCCGAGCAGGTCACGTCAGGATCTCTCCAGTCGATACAGGCCGAAGGCACCGAGCATATTGGGCCAAATTCGAGCACCGAAACTGCCCTCGTAGCCCCGCCCGACAATTCGGCGGTCCACGATTTTCAGGTTCAGCCTTGCACACAGACGTTCAAAGTCACTGAAGGTACACAGGTGTATATTCGGTGTCCGGTACCACTCATGCGGCAAATGATTGGAAACCGGCATGCGTCCTCCCCACAGCAGTTGAAGGCGGCAACGCCAGTGGCCGAAATTGGGCAGAGTGACTATGCAGGCTCGGCCAATCCTGAGCATTTCAACAAGCAACTCATCCGGCTTCTGGGTCACCTGCAGAGTGTTGGCCATCACCACGACATCAAAGGCATCATCGTCAAAGTTGCCCAGGTTGTCGTTGAGGTCGTGCATGAGCACGTTCACATTTCTGTTCAAACAACGAATGATGTTGCTGACATCAAAGTCCAGACCATAGCCCTGAATCTGTTTGACCTCCTTAAGATGGGCCAACAGTTCACCGTCGCCGCAACCCAGGTCCAGAACACGGTCTTGCGGCTGCACCATGGAGGCAATGATCTGCTGTTCAGGTGGCAACATTTTCGGCCTCTCGAATCACCTGTTGAAGATAGGCTCCCAGAACCTCGAGATACCTCGGAATCGGAATCAAAAAAGCGTCGTGGCCGTTGGGGGCATCAATCACCACATTGGACACTGGCCGATGCGCACGAATCAGATCGGCTGCGATCCCCTGCGAGCGTTGAGGCGGAAAGCGCCAGTCGGTGGTAAAGGAAATGAGCATGAACCTGCACCGAGACTGGCGAAGAGCCCGAACAAGGTCATCGTCACAGGACCTGGCCGGGTCGAAAAAATCCAGTGCTCGCGTCATCAGCAGGTAGGTATTGGCATCGAAGCTTCTG
>RKSB01000136.1 GCA_007571095.1 K189A clade bacterium
AGAACTCGAAGGATCAAACTTGAAGCGATAGGAAAATCCCGAACAGCCGCCGCCTTCGATATACACCCTGAAATGAGGGCTGCTTTCGGATGTCGCCGAGAGTGCTGAAACCCTGTTCCAGGCCGCCGGTGTCAGTCGAACGGGCTTTGGCGCAAAGGTCTGTACGGTCATCTGTTCTTCCGGATTTCGTTACGAATACGGGTTCAACGGAGTCGGCTTAAATCTTCTGCGGGCCGGAGCTTCTTTGTTACTTCGATTTTTTCGTTCTTCGAGAGTCCGAAGATTTCGTCAGAACTTGCCAGCCTGCACACAAGATTCTGGCGGTGAAACCGTGGCGATGCAAGTCCTTTATAAGGACCCTTCGGTTTTTTCTCTGAGACAACTCCTTTTGTCAGGGGAAAGACGCAAGCCTCGTCTCCGTAAGACTTCGCCAAAAAGGTTTCCCGCCAAACTCCGAGCCTCTTTAAGCTCGCGGTTCGGTTCTCTCCGGCGAGTCAATTCTCCCGATTCCTGAAAACCTTCGAGGCGGCTCAGGTTACAACCTGAGAATAACCCTCGAAGAGCGAAGCCTCTTCTCTTTCGTTACGAATGGCGATCCGATAGCAATGACCCTCTTTCGCAGGAAAGTGTTGCCGAAAGGGATCGGCCTTAAAAGAGCCGCCGGACTCTGCGATTTTCCGGCCAGGTTTGCTGGCGAAGAGCCGATGGCAGGCGGTCGCTTTCGACTGCTGGAGGGGCTCGTCGTAGAGGCCGTTCAGGATTTGCCTTGATTGGGTAATGGACTGGATTCGGCGGCCAACTTGGGCAAATCGGATTCTTTCTGCTTGCTGGTAGCGGCTTGTGCCGCCGTGCTCATTTTCTGAAAGAAGCCCTTCTGCTTGTCGGCGGATTTGTCCATGGGTTCAGCCAGCCGTGATATGTGCATCAAGGTACCATCCACCTGGGCACCTCTTGCCACCTGAATGAAGTTGTAAGTGGTGTCCCCTGAAATCTGCGCCTTTTCTCCCAGCACCAGCATCTTGTCGGAACGGACAGAGCCTTCGACAGAGCCGTTGATATAGACGGTAGGCACATGAATGCTGCCTTTGACAGACGCAGTCCGGCTGACGGTGAATATAGAGGAGGAATCGGGTTCGGCATAGACATTGCCGACCAGCTTGCCATCTATGATGAGTTGATCCTGAAAGTGGAGATCACCCACTATCTCCATGTTGCTTGCGATCAGCGAAGCCCCTTTTCTGCTTTTGCTTTTAAGCATATTCCCACCTTGCCATACTGTTCGATGATTTAGATTTGGAGATTATGTCATTAAATAATTTAAATATCTACAGAGATATTTAAATGTTATTTACAATATTGGCTTGAGTGCTGAGCCAGAAAATTCAAACGCCTATTTTCCGTTCTGGGAGACTATCTGGCGGCACAGGTTGAGTTCGGCCTCCTGGTCCGAGATATCCTTTTCAAGCTCCAGCATCCTCTTGCTTATACCTTCCTGAAAGCGACCCTCCATCAAATTTTTTACATTGAGTTCTTCTATCCTGTTTCGAGTCTCTTCGGCTCTCATGGTGAGCTGGATGAGCTTTATTCTGATTTCACCGAGTTCCTGAAGGGCGTTTTGTTGTGCTTTAAGACCCGAAGTGTGGCCAAAGTCGTAGCTAATCATCGCGAATGCGGACAACAAAAGCACAATAAAAAGCCCCTGCAATGCCCTCAGTCCGACGACAGACAAGAGTCTGCTCATTCGTCCTGAGGCTGATTCAGAGGGCTGGGTCTGCTGGCGCAAGGAAGGCTCCGACTTTGATCGAGTAAGGCTATGGCAAAAGGGCGATTCCGAGTCCTCCATACTATTACTTTGAGGACGCCTTTTCAAACTTTCGGCGAGTTCGAGCCAGTCATTTTGAGAATGGACTCGTCTGAAATTTTTTTGAGCAGTCTGCGGTCCGGAGCCTCGTCTTTGAACTGAATTCCGGCTGACTCAGGCACGCAAGGCGAAACGCACTCCGAAAACAAAGGCACCCAAGAATCGAAGATGGGTAATAGCGCAATACTTTATACTGGTTGCATCGTCTTCTCCGCCAGCTTTTCATGACTGCCTCCGATTCGTACTTTGAAAGAGCCAAGGCTGTTATACCGGGCGGAGTCAACTCTCCGGTGCGATCTTTTCAGAGTGTGGGTGGCACGCCTGTTTTCATGGCCAGGGCTCAAGGTGCTTTTTTATGGGACACAAGCGGCCGAGAATATATCGACTGTATCGGTTCGTGGGGGCCGATGATACTGGGGCATGGTAACCAGCAGGTTATCCAAGCTGTGCAACAACAACTTGAGCTGGCGTTGAGTTTCGGCGCGCCCACTGAACAGGAAACCCGTCTCGCCGAGGTGATCTGCCGAATGGTTCCTTCGGTGGATTTGGTCAGAATGGTCAATTCCGGTACCGAAGCCTCAATGAGTGCCATTCGTCTGGCTCGTGGCTATACTCGCCGTGATTACATCATAAAGTTTGCGGGTTGCTACCATGGTCATGTCGATGCTTTGCTGGTCAAGGCAGGCTCGGGTGCACTCACCGCAGGCGTACCGGATTCAGGCGGTGTACCGAAGAGCTTCACTCGACATACCCTGATTGCACGATACAACGATCCGGAGCAGGTGAAATCCCTTTTCAGAAGATACGGCGACGAAATCGCCGCCGTCATAGTTGAGCCGATTGCCGGCAATATGGGTTGCGTGTTACCCGAACCAGGCTTTTTATCCTCTCTTGAGGACCTGTGTACCCACTATGGCAGCCTTTTGATCTTTGACGAAGTCATGACCGGGTTCAGGGTGCATCCTGCGGGTGCCCAGGGTTTGTATGGTTGCCGGCCCGACCTGACCGTCTTCGGAAAAATCATCGGTGGCGGCCTGCCTGTAGGTGCCTTTGGTGGCCGTCAGGACATTATGTCGCACCTTGCTCCAGAGGGTAGTGTCTATCAGGCAGGCACCCTTTCGGGCAATCCGGTGGCCATGACCGCCGGCCTGGCCACGCTGGAACAACTACAGAAAGAGGGTGTGTATGCTGCCCTGACCGATCGCACCCATCAGTTGGTAACCGGCCTGCGTCTCGCTGCTGAAAGGCATCAAATTCCTTTTTCTGCCAGCTGTGTGTGCGGCATGTTTGGCCTGTTCTTTACGCAAGCCGATAAAGTTACTGACTACGAATCGGTGCAATCTACTGATATTGGCCTGTTTCGGTCGTTTTTCCACTATATGCTTGAAGCAGGGATTTATCTGGCCCCCTCTCCGTTTGAATCCGGTTTTTTGTCTACTGCGCACGATTCGGAGATTGTTATGCGTATTCTGGAGGCCTCTGACGAAGCATTCGGAAAACTTCGTAAAAAGAAGGAGAAAGCTGATAATGGCTGATTGGGACGTTTACGGCATAGGAGGTGCCATTCTGGACACCACCTTCAGGGTTGACGACGATTTTCTGATAGAACAGGACATAGAAAAAGGGCATGTAACCTTTGTGAATTCAGAGGATATAGAACAGCTTGCAAATCGGGCGGCTGGCTCTCTGGTCAGTTCATCAAGCGGTGGATCGGCCGCCAACAGTCTTGCCGTTATTCCCTGTCTGGGAGGCAAGAGCTTTTACTGTTGTCGAGTGGGCCGCGACAGCGCCGGCAGCCTCTTTTTGGATGAATTGGCAAAGGCGGGCGTGAACACGAACATGAATCTGGATGAGGCGGCGAAGGATGAGGCCACCTCAAAGTGTCTGGTCCTGGTTACACCAGACGGTGAGCGTAGCATTCTTGTTTACATAGGTGCGTCCCGCCTGCTGTCTCGGGATCATGTAGACAAGACCCTGGTTGCAAGGTCAAGCTGGGCTTATATGGAAGGCTATCTGGCGGCTGATTCCAACACCACAGACACCGCCGTTTATCTTCGTGAATGTGCAATGGCTGTGGGCACCAAAACAGCCGCCAATCTGGGTGATTACAACATCATCAAGAATCATCGCCCTCATCTGGAACTGATGCTGGGTTCGGGCATTGACCTGCTGTTCTGCAATGCCGAGGAGGCCTTGCTGTGGACTGGTTGCAGTGATCTTGAATCGGCAGGGAAAGCCTTGCTGACCTTTGCCAAAACCTGTGTTATCACAAGGGGTCCGAAAGGAGCATTTTGTTTTGACGGCAGGAAGTGGTTTGATGCAGAAGGCTTCAAAGTCAAGCCTGTTGACACCAACGGAGCGGGCGACAGCTTTGCCGGTGCCTTTCTTGCCGCCCTCAGTCGCCGCCGTAACTACCGATCCGCCGCCACTATGGCCAACCTGGTGGCTGCTTTCACGGTCACTCATACCGGCAGCCGTTCGCATCATCTCAATAGAGACGCCCTTGTTGAAATCGCCGGAGTATGGAACCAGAATTTCATGTAGCAGGCTGGCAGGACTCGGGGGAATGTGTCTGTAGTTCAAGTGCCTCCTGACCTCGACTCCCTCCTGAACGATGAATTTTGCAGGCCCTCACAAGGGAAGAACCACCGGCTGTTCCGGTACACGAGGCCCAGAAATTCGGTGCTTATATACCTGGTTTGACAAAGCCATCCGGTTGCGACACGCCTCGCTCCATGCCGGTTGCAACTGGATCAAGCCAGAATAGCCGCCAGAAGATCGGGAACATCTTTCCAAAGGTCTTTCTGTTTTAGGCCATGCTGTGACCCTTCAGCAATGAAGCCGATGCTTGACCCGCCACGAGACCTGAAGGGTGCGACTCCCGAGACCCGAATGCCTGTCCTGCTTAAGGCCTCGTTGCATTCAAAAGCCCGTTGTCGGCAATGAGGTGTCGGTAAACAAGCCGCCTGCCGACAAATCGGGCGACTGGTTTCCGCATCTGGTCAAGCGTTCCTGATTCCCGTGCCTGAAACAACTTGTCAAGTTAAGTACACGAGACCCAAAAATTTCGGGCACAACAAAACGGCCTTCAGGATGCAGGCGGGAACATCCTTGAAACTATTCATGGAACGACAGAGACGGCCCGCAAGAGCCTGTACCACCGAAGTCAGGAAAAAAAGAGCCAGCAGAGGTGCGCTTTTTTCTCA
>RKSB01000122.1 GCA_007571095.1 K189A clade bacterium
ATGATGGAATCATGCGAAGTCCTTCTCCGCCACTTTCAATCCAGCATGTTGCGCACACAAGGGCGGGCGGATATGGCCGCTTTTCACGACAAGCCTGCCTTAAAGGTGGCGTTGAAACAAGGCGAGCGGCGGCCGACTTCATCGGGCAGGGTAGGACTCTGGTAAATCTGCGCAGTTGGGCCGAAAGCCATCGCGATCGAATGATTGTTGCCGTCTTATTGACAGGAAGGCTCTATTTTGAAAGACTCAGCCCGGCCAGGGAGCAAGTTCATGAACTCAGACAAAAACACGGCAAAGACTTCGAGCAATGGCGGGAAGGATTCTTCGCTCACACCTTCGATTGCCTTACTCAATCGAAAACTCGGTACCTCGCCCGCTCCCCGAATGTTGACACCATCCGAAATCGTCCTGCTGAAGCAATGCGCAAAGGAGGCATGCGAGCCACTCGAAGAAGTCGCAGGGAACAGAAGAGATACGTAAAGGAACGGGAAGAATATTTCAGCGAGTTGTTCCTTAACGGCTTCAACGGCTTCCGAGACCGTCTCAAATCTGCCACTTCGACCGAGCTCGACCAGCCCGCTTGACCACCTGCTTGCGGAGAGGCCTTTGCCTGACTGCCCGTTGGGGCTGTAGATCACCCAGAGCCCGCCCTGGTGGCGTACCAGGTCGGCCTTTTCGTCGCCTCCACTTCCGAAAGCCGGGTACCGGCTGGCATGCAGGATTCGCTTCCGTAGTGACTTCGGCAGTGTCGAAGGCTGGCACTGAAGCGAGGTATCGCAGGGATCGCGCTGATGACGTTCGATGGCATGGTGCGTCTTCCGGCAGTCGTTCGGCTATACTCCAGAGCAGGCTTCTGGCCTGGAACCGATGCAAATTTGGTGGCTTGCGAGATTTGCGGAGGAACATCAAATGATTGAAAAGCGTCTCAAGTCGCTGTGGGGACAACTACAGGGCAAGAAGCCGCATATGCGGCACTTTCTGGCGGAAGTTCGCCTGGCCGGAATTCGGGGAATAGACGATCTTCGGGTTTTGTTCGATTACCCGGTCAGCGTCATTGCGGGTGGTAATGCAAGCGGCAAGTCCACAGTGTTGTTTGCGGCGGCGTGTGCGTACAAGGTTCCAGGTGCCGGCGTAAAGGATTTCGTGCCATCAACCCTGTTTCCCGATCACAGGCCGAAAACGGGACAGCGAGAGGACGAGAAACGAGACACCCTGCTGGACTTCGACTATTCGACTCCAACCGGTCGGCAATCCATGCTCTGGAAAAGGGGCAAGAGTTGGAGCCGCAGCTTTCATGGAAGACGCAATGCGGTGCAACCGGAACGGCCATTGTATTTGCGCACCTTGAGTAACTTGAGCAATCCATCCGAAGTTCGCAGCCATCTGAAGATGGCTCGTCGCGGTTCGCCTTTGCAGGAATCGCCGTTAACCGCATCCCAGATCGAGTTCGCACAACAGATGTTGCCGTTCAGATACGCTGAAGTTGTCGGGCTATCCGGCGGCAGCAGGAAAGATTTGTTATTAGCCAGGCAAGAAGGTGGTGCCGCCTATTCCGAGTTCCATATGGCGGCAGGCGAGCGATCCATATTGCGACTCGCGCGAGAAATTGCCCAACTGCAAGACGCCCTCGTGCTGATCGATGAGGTCGAGGCTGGCCTGCACCCCTGGGTGCAACAATTGTTGATGCTGCAATTGCAACAACTGGCATTGCGTAATGACTTGCAGGTCATTGTGACTTCGCATAGCCCCGTTGTGCTCGACTCCGTCCCTGAGAATGCCCGAATTTTTCTTGATCGAGACAGCCATGGCAAAGTGACGGTACAACCGCCCTATCACGACATAGTGCAAAACGCCTTGTACGGACGCTCTGGAGAAGCACTGAATCTGCTTTGCGAGGACGAATCGGCTGAGGCGATGTTGCGGGGCATTTTTGATGTGTTGCTGCCTCGAAGAAGCATGGCAAGCGAATCGGTCCGCATTGGTCGGGACACTGGTGCCGATGAATTCCCGACTCACGCCAGTGCATTTTCAAAATTCGGACAGATTCGGAATTTTGTCTTCGTGCTCGACGGTGACAAGCGCGATGGTCAGTCCGAACAGAAGATACACGAAGCCGCCGGATTTGAAGTTCCAGTGCTTTTTCTACCCGGTCACGAAGCCCCTGAAGCATGGATATGGAATCAACTGGGCAACAATCCCGATGTAGCAGCAGGGCTGCATATTCGTACAGAAGAACTCACGGCACTCATGGACAGGCAAAACGCCATCTACGATTCATCATCCGACAGCACCGCACAAAAGGCAAAGTCGAAACTCCATGACCTGGCCGAGGATATGAACCACAGCACAGAGGAAATTTGCCGGATCATCGCAAGGCTGGAAGCGAGCCGTGTAGAAAGCGACATTCAGCCGCTGATGGAACAACTCGACACTGAATTGCAGCGATGGCGTGCCGGATAGCGGATTTTCGTGAGTGGGAACAAAGGCAAAGTGGCTGCGATGAGTCTGTCCGAAAACGACTTTCCCGAGACACTAGTCCATTCACTGCTGGTCGAAGGCGGCCATGCGGCAGGCTTAAGCGACGGAATTCTGCGGAGTTCCTCTCCACCGACTTCTCCGCCGCCCAACACTCTGTCCAGAATCGCTCAAACTGATCCAGACCCTGGCTCAAACAGGGTGATCCCTCAAAGAACAGACAGGGACGGTCTTTGGTTGTCAGGTGCTTTCGGAAAGGATGCCGGCTGGCATCTGACTGCTTGGGGGCGCATCGACTCTCACCGGAGTGGCCGCTTTTTTCTCCACTCGATAGGCTCGGTCGGCTATCTGAATAAGCTTGTCGTGATGTGATACGGCCAGTATGGCCATGTTGTCTCGCTGCTTGAGATATTCAAAAATTCTCTGCTCGCTCTGGGCATCCAGTGCATTGGTGGCTTCATCCAGAATCAGCAGTCTTGGTGAGTGCAGCAGGGCTCTGGCAATCATGATTCGCTGCCTTTGGCCGCCGCTGAGCTTCAGGCCTCTTTCTCCTGCCACCGTGTGCACGCCGTTTTCCAGTTCGGCTATGAAGTCTGTCGCACCAACGGACTCCAGTGCTTCGGCAACGTCTCTGTCGCTGAACCGAGATTCACCCAGCAGGATATTGTTGAGAATTGTGTCATGCAGCAGGATTCCTTCCTGCGATACATAGCCAATGTGTTGCCTGTAGAAGTCCTGTCGAACCTCTTTCATGTTGACGCCATCCACTCTGACCGCGCCTGCAGTGGGCTGTCGAAGCCCGATGATGAGATCAACAATGGTGCTTTTACCGGCACCGGAAGGCCCGAACAGAAAAGTCAGCTGGCCGAACTCAAGCACCATCGAGAGGTTTTCCAGCACAGAGTCCCGGTCGTCGTAACTGAAAAAGACTTCAGCCAGTTCAACGCCCCTGGAAAGCCTGATTTTCGATCTTCCCGAAGACCTTTCCGACTCGGCGCGAGCCTTGGCGATGCTCGACAAAACCGCAGAATAGGCGTTCTTGTCGACGAGTGCCTGTTGATACTGTTTTTGTGCTTTTCCGCCGCAGCTGAGAATGCGGTAGAGCAGTACAGCCAAAGTGACGATGGAGGCCAGAGTGATGCTGAAGTAGCTGGTGGTCAGATAAATCCCTCCCAGTACGGTGAATACAAAAATGGTCTGTTGCAGGGCGTTCATGGCGGCGGCACTGAGGCCCTCCAGTTTGAGTGCCGATTCAAGCTGCCGGGCATTGTTGCTGGTTGTCTCGATTACCAGACGTTCTCTCGCCATCGCCTTGAAGATCTTGATCGAGTGAATCGCATTGGCCAGGTCTGCAACCAGAGATCTGTAGGCTCTTACCTGCCTTTTGCCGGCTTTGCGGGCAAGCCGGGTCAAGCCACTTAAAGCTATCCAGATGCCGGCAAACATGGCACTGACCAGCAGGGTTGCCTGCCAGGCGACTGCCAGTGCAGCCAGCATGTAGATAAGGGTGGTGATAAGCAGGGATATGGTCGTCATAAGGCGCAGGTAGCAACTGGATGAACGGCTGATTTCAATGGACATGGCATTGAGCAGTTCGCCACTGGACTGGCCTGCAAAATAGGCCCACCGAGCATTGGCCAGAACGCCCAGCAACTCAAGCCGAAGGTGAGTCTCTATGCGGGCAGCCACATAAAAAATCTTCTTTTGTGCGAACAGTAAAAGCACGCTTTTGAACATAAAGCCGGCCGCTATGACCAGAGTGATGTTACCCATCGTGGGCTCGACTCCGAACGTCCGAAAGGAGTCGAAAATCCATTCCGCCAGACCCTCTTCTTCGCCTGTCACCTGGCTGTCATTGGCTCGCTCGGCGAGCGTCAGCAGCGGCAGAATGGAGGCCACACTCAAGCCTTCACTTACGTTGCCAAGCAAAAGCAACAGTAGCACCAACAGGCTCTGTCTTGGATAGGACAATAAAAAACCGGACATTTTTTCAGGCTGCTCTTTTCAGGCTACTAATAAGAAAACATGCTCTTTGAGCGGGCGAGGTAGTACCGAAGAAGCCCCAGTACCGCCAGCATGCCACACGGAATCAAGCTGCTGACAAGAGGGTTGAGTTGCCAAAGCAGGCTGAATCCGGCGACAAGATGTGCTGTCAGAGCGCAGAATACACCAGTGCCTGCGCAGATCAAAAGCACTCCGCCCAGGTGCTCTCTTTGCGGTGTCGTCAGGACAAAAGCGGCACTCAGAAATATCATTCCGGCAATGGTCAGGGGAGAAAGGGCGCGCTGCCAGAACAGCAGGTGCGCCTGCCGATCCTCGGTATCTCTCTGAACGGCACTCCTGTGTCTGTTCCACAGTTCGCCGAGAGACAGGGTATGAACAGGCATCTCATATATTCTGCTTTCCAGATCGCTCACAGGTGGCTCCATTGTCTGGCTTTCCAGATAAAGGCTTTCGGCTTCATCCGATTCCAGCTGCTGTTTCATGACCTGTTCCAGCCGCCATTGTCCGTCCTCTTCAAAGGTCACCGAATTTGCTCTGGTCCATTTGCTCAGAGTGCCCTTGTCGCCCAGTTCGTAAATCACAAGATCGCCGGATCCGCCGCCTCGTTGAAGATCCGATATTCGAACAATCCTGTTTTTGTGTCGAAGCCAGAAGGCATCCTGATTGAGCAAACCGGCATGCAGGGTACGTTGTGCCTTGTAGAGTTCAGCATTCTGGTGCAAAGCGGGTGCTATCCACTGTTGAAGCAGAAAGACCATCAGGATCAGAGGCAGACTGCCGATGCCCACGGTGCCTGCAATATAGCCCAATCCTCTGCCGGAGGACATGATGCCGATAAGTTCGCTGTGCCGAACAAGCGAGCCGAGAGTCCAGAGAATTCCGAAGAGAGCAACGAAGGGAGCAACGCTTAAGAACTGGCGAGGCGTGGTCATCACGACGTACCAGACGGCATCCATGGTCTGGTAGGTGCCGACTCCTGTGTTGTTTAACTGTTCAATGAAGGTAAAGACATTGAAAAGCAGGCTGAAAGCGACCAGACAGAGTAGCTGCCCCTTGATGACTTCGCTGATTATGTAACCCGCCAGTACAGGCATATCATCGACTCCTTAACCGACCGACCAGCAGCGGTCGCAGGTAGAGAAAGCCGGTTATTACTGCGAGCAGACAGGAGACCAGCCAGAGGCCGGGAAACCGGTTCAGATTACCCTGTTCGATCGAGTTCTGAGTAACGGATATCAGATAAAAGGTCACCGCATAGAGTGCGAGCCCGGAAAGTATTCTTATATTGGTACTTGAGCCTGGTTGGGCGCGACTCAGGGGAACTGCCAGAACACACAGCAGAAAGCTGACAAGCGGCCAATTGAGTCGACTTTGCAACTCGGCGGCTTCCTTGTTGGACTCCCTGTTCAACAGGCTTGCGGTTGGAAGCGTCTTGCGTTTGTTGATGTTCAGCTGTCTGCGCAGGCCGTCTGTAGAGAAGTTCAGCTGATCGAAAACGCTCTCCCGATAAAACTGGCCATTCTCCCTGAGCCAGTAAATGGCCCCTGAATAAAGCTTGACATGGCTCTGCTCAATTGAACTCAAGGTCAGAATAGCTCTTTTTGCGGTAATAATTCTGGCTTCCTGAGGATCATCCATATAGAGAAAAATATCGGACATTTCCTTGGTTTCCTGATCAACGATACTCATTTCCTGAGTGCTGAGAACCCAGGAGTCTTCGCCGAGGGGCACAAAGGCACCCGAGTCCGACGGTGCAAACTCTATGCTCTGCAACAACCGCTCTTCAAGCTGATAAATCTTCTGGTAGGCCCAGGGCCTGACCCACAAGGTCAAAGAGGCGGTCAACAGCATCAACACACTCGCCGCAAGTACGACCGGCTTGGCCAGCCGCCATTCGCTCCAGCCGAGGCACAGCATGACCGGAAGCTCGGAGTCGCGATACAGTCGATTGAGGCTCAGGACCACTCCAGAGTAAAAGGCACTCGCCAGCAGAATAGGGGCTGCAACCAGAAGGTTGTAAGCCAGTAGCTGCAACAGGGTAAAGGCCGAAGAATGACCCAGGGCGTTGGAGATTTCGTTGCCAAGAATGGCGGCCAGTGTGTAGCATAAGAAGATGACAAACAGTATGGTCAGTGCTACTCCTGACGGCTTGATGGCCTGGCTCCATATATACTGGTCAACAACCATTTAGTAGAGGGTCGGTTACAGACACAACGACCCTTATTCTAGCCTTTGACCGAGAAGCTTGTGTCGGCATGGCGGTTTCTCTCTTTATGGTTTCTCTCTATGGATTCCAGGTCTCCTGTTGTTTGGGTACTGCTCGGTGAAAAGCCGGGCGACAACAATCAGCTTGCCGTGCTGGCGGAAGATTTGGCCTGGCCTTACACAGCAGTGTCCCTGCGCTACAGAAGTTACGAACTCCTCACCAACCTGCTGCTTCGAAAAACCCTGCTTGGGCTGGCGGCCGGATCAGAACTTCAGATTCAGCCTCCCTGGCCTGACCTGATCCTGACTGCCGGCAGACGGAATGAACCCGTTGCGCGGTGGATCCAACAGCAGTCTCGACAGAGGACGAAGATAGTTCATCTGGGGCGTCCGTGGACACACCCCAGGCATCTTGATCTGGTGGTGGTGTCTGGCCAATACCCTCGAGTACCCGCGTTACCCAATGTCATTCGCAACAGGCTTCCGCTCACTCGGTTTCCAGACGGCAAGCTGGCGGCGGCAAAAAAACGCTGGAAAAGACTGGAAGCCCTGCCATCCCCTCGCTATGCTCTGCTCATCGGCGGGCGCGACGGCGGTGCTCTGCTCGATAACAGGCGGGCGAAGGCTCTGCTGAAGGCAGCCAACAGCCTGGCTGAAGAGACAGCCGGCAGTTTGCTGATTACCACCAGTGCTCGAACACCCGCCGGCATCCAGACACTGTTTCCAGAGTGTATCAAGGTGCAGCATTCCACATTTTTCTGGGGTACTGAGGCACCCAACCCCTATTTCGCCTATCTCGCCTATGCAGATGAACTGATCGTGACCGGAGACAGCATCTCCATGCTGGCTGATGCCTGTTTTACCGGCCGACCGGTGCATATTTTCAGTCTGCGCTCTGCGTTGCCAGAGGGCGAAGGAGAGCCTTGGTTCGCAAGATGTCAGCGCGGTGTTTTGTCGAGTCGGGCGATTCAGGATCGGATTGCCCGGCTGATCACACCCGCCCGTATGCACCGTGATCTGGAGTCACTCCACCGCCACCTGATAAAAAGCGGTTCGGCGGTCTGGCTGGGCCAGAAGGCAGAGAAAAGCCACCGCCCTCTGTCGATGAGGCAAGACCTGAAAAGGACATCGTCGGCGGTCAAGTCCCTGATGAGCCTGAACGACCAGGCACCTCCCCTGTTCGACTAGGCACTTCCCCTGCTGATAGACTTGAGCGGAAAACGAGGCCAGGCTTCCAGCGACTGAACGCTGGTCAGCAGTTTCGGAGCATCGTGGCGAATGTGATTGGCTGCCATTTCGGCTTCCAGTTCTTCGGCAGTGATGATGTTTCGCTCCATACATTCCTTGAGTAAGCCGAAGAAGAGTTGCTCCTGATTGGTATCGGGATGCTTTCTGTAGTGACCCAGAAAAGCGTATTCGCCAAACAGCTTTCTCTTGAGAATCAACATCCAGCGAAGAGGCGGAAAGTAGCGGGAACGTTCCGCCAGACGCCAGTCTACCGGTAATCCGGTTTTCCACGGCTGGGTGGCTCTTTTGGTGTTGTGCAGCATCTTGGTTGTGCTGCTCAGCCGGTCAAAATCATTCCACTCGTTTTCAAAGTGCCCAATGCTGTCTTCGTCTTCTTTCAGCAGGCAGATCCAGTCGTGGTAGTCGAGTTCACCCTTGAACATTGATTTGAAAGAGTCTTCGGCGTTCCAGTGCCGAAGCCGACTGTTGTCCAGCAGCATCACCGAGGTGGCTTTGCACCTGTGCTTCGAACTCAGAATGCTTCGAGAGCGCATTCGGCACAGAATGGCCTTGCCCTGCATATCCCTGTTCAGTAGCTGCCATATGTCATCGACGGCGAAAATATCCGGATCGATCACCACCGACCGGCCTTCGTAACCCATCAACTGGGGCGGCAGAAAGCGCAATGGAGTAAAGGATTGCAGGTCGTCGTACAGCCAGGTCCGCCAGACTCCATCACGCAGATAGTCTTTTCCGTCATGACTTTTGACCCAGTCATAGTCCTGAGTGCTGATGATTTTTACGGCAAAGCGGTCGGCGTGATTTGAATTCCTCTTCAGGGCATAGGCAGCTACTTTGGCACCCAGCATTTGCTTGGGATTGGTGTGTATGAAGACGCAGTGATCCATGAGGCCTCCAGAATAAGGGGAGTGTGGCAGCAGACAGACTTCAAAAAAGAATAGCACCTGCCTGCCTGTTCACCAAGTTTACCCTGTTGCTGTACCTCTCTTTCTTTCAGCCTGCTTCAGCGGATAAGCTTCTTGCGCCAGAGTTTGAACAGAAAGCCCCACAGAAAAAGCCATGGCCATTTGTACACTCGACGGGGAATTTCAATCGGTTCACCACTGTGTCGCCCGATCTTGTAAGCCATATAGTCAAGGGCGTTATCGAAGGTAAAGACAGCCTTACCCAGCCTCAACAGGGAGAGCCACTTGCCGAGAAAGGCTCGAAGGCTCCATCGAACTTGCGATCTGATTCTGCTTGCAGGCTTCAGCATGCGATACCGGTCAGCGGACACTTTCTCCACTTTCTCGGGAATACTTTCAAGAAAGCTTTGGCCGGCAGCTGAAAAGTAGCTTTCGGATTGTCCGATCAGTTGGGTTACTCGTGCCTCCTTCTCAGGCCTCAGTTCGGCTCTGTAGCTGTATAACAGGGACTTGTGCCAGAGGTCGAGCGGGCTGAAAGTGGCTTCCATCAGCCCGAGCCCTTCGTTCAGCAGCCGACTGGTGGCGTCTGCCAGCATTTGATGAATACGGGCCATGTCTTCGGGTTTTTTGAGCCTTGCCAAAGCAACCGGCTGGGCCATTCGGCCGAAGATATGGCTGTGAAACCATTGGCGAGAACCGGCTTCCAGCTGCTGCATTGAAATGACAGCATACTTGCACCGAAACAGCCCGTCCGGTAGCTCCAGCTGACGAAAAAAGACATTCGGCGGCAACAGCCGCCCGACCAGCCTCAGGAGCTTTTTGTTGCTCCAGATACGGTCATAGCTTGAGACTATGACAAAAAAGTCCGCTATTCCGTCAACGACTTCCTCTTGCCACAGGCAGGAGCCATAAAACAAAACGGCTACCAGATCGTCTTCATAGTCTTTACAGACATCTTCCGCCAGTGCTCGAAGAGGCGCGACTATTCGGCCACTGGCTTCGAGCAAAGCCTGCTGTCGGAATTGGAACAGGTTGCGAGCCATTCTGTGTCAAGTCAGCTTGAGAAACCCCAGAGGGCGGCTGCTGGATACCCTGACACCCTTTTCGGTGGTGCCAATCTCGCCGTCTATCACAAAATCTCCTGAAAACCCGAAGTGTGCATTTACAAAGGAGGTACTGTGGTAGTGCTCGGAGTTGGCCATCCATTTCGGTATTCGGTTGACCAGAATGGCCGTCAGGGCGGCCAACAGCTTTGGCGGCTGTTCGCCTATTTCTGTGTAGTAGATGGCTCCTCCTTCGGACCAGTGGTAGCGAAGACGAAAAAGCATTCTGTCCAGCGTGCTGGCTGCTATCACGCTACAGTTCAGCTGACGGGCGGGTCGGCCGTCCAGAATGACCTCGACAGGCAGGCCGCCGCCGGCGGTTCCTCTCAACATTCGGCCCAACAGCTTGAGGCCGCTCAGCATGCCGGCCCATTCCTGCCCGAGCCGAATAGCCTTGTCCTTGTTTTCGAAGTTGCGGACGGCTTCAGTGGTTACGCCTATGGCGAATACAAAACCAAAACGGTCAGGCATACCGGTTGCCTCAATGCGCAACAGGCTGCGCCGTCGAACGGGCCAGGTGTTCGCTGGTCGAGCCGTTATCGCCTGAAGTCGGAAAAGAGATCGCTCGGCACTCAGAAAGCCGTGCAGGTCGAGTGCCGACAGGTTGGTTGAACCAAAAGGCAGCAGGGCGATCATCGGCAAAGGGGAGTCCTCCTGCTGTTGAGACAACAGGGCGGTCAACACCGTGTGAACAGTGCCGTCACCGCCCGCAATGACCAGCAGTCGGTCGGCATCTGTGCTCAGTTTCGGCAACAGGCTGGTGAGTTCCTCTGCATGCGTGGTTTCGTGGTAGCCACTCGTCGCCAGCTTTTGCAGTGCCTTCCTGTGTCTGTTTCGGTATTTCCGCCCCTTTCCGCTGGCCGGGTTGACGATGCATTGAATCTTCAATGTGCTGAAATGTTTTCGCCGATCACCGCTTTCATTATATGCCCGCCCGGCATGAACAAGAGCTTTCGACGGTATTCTGGCGGTATCATTGATGCTTGTTCGGCCAGCATATAGACTCAAGTACCTCAGCGTCGAATGAAGCATGCCGAATGGAGAAAGAGTCCGAATGAACACCGGCACAGCAAACCAGCCATTTCGGTTCACACATATTTCTGATCTTCATCTGACGAATCCGAAGGCTGCCCTGAAAAGCCTCTGGATGATTTGCAACAAGAGAGTGCTGGGCTATCTTTCCTGGCAATACAGACGTCGATTTCTTCATAGCCCCAGCGTCCTTGAAACGGTTGCCCGAGCAGCCTGTTCGGACGGCGATCATCTGGTAATTACGGGTGATTTGACTCAAATAGGCCTGCCGGAAGAGTATCGACAGACTTGTCAGTGGCTGTCCCGACTGGGTTCGCCGGCCAACATTTCGGTTATTCCCGGCAATCACGATGCCTACGCCGGTTCATCCTGGCGAGAGTGCATTCAGTCGTGGAAACCGCACATGTCGGATCGAATGCCTGAGCAGCAAGACCAGCCTTTGTGGCCCTTTGTCAGGCTTCGAGGTCCGGTTGCATTCATCGGCGTGTCGAGTGCCGTGCCGTCTCCTCCTTTTTTTGCTTCCGGTCGAGTAGGGCAGGACCAACTGCAAAGACTCGAACAAATGCTCGCCGACCATCAGTCTCGGTTTCGCGTTCTGCTGATTCACCATTCGCCTGTTGCCGGCCATGATTCTTTCAGAAAAAGGCTCTTTCAGCGGTCGTCTCTGGTCAGGATTTTGCAGGCCAGAGGCGTCGAGATGGTGTTGCACGGCCACAACCACAGGCCCTGCTGGAACGAATTGAAAACCGCTTCCGGCTACATTCCGGTGATAGGTGTGCCGG
This sequence comes from K189A clade bacterium, assembly GCA_007571095.1. GTDB lineage: Bacteria > Pseudomonadota > Gammaproteobacteria > Pseudomonadales > Azotimanducaceae > RKSB01. The sequence goes on from RKSB01000122.1 coordinate 11,755, forward strand.
CTGCTTCGGCTGCGGAGTCAGGTCCCGACGAGGCTTCGTTGAGCCGGCGAGGGAGCTACTATGCCTACCAGGTCGCCCAAACCGACGAAGGCTGGTGTCTGGAAGTGACTGCACACCGGCTGAATGCCGAAGGGACGGCGATGGATCTTGTCTGGTGCAGACGTTACGGTCGCCTGCCGGCCTTGTCGATTAACTCCTGGATCATCTCCCAGTCGGCCAGGCTGTCTACATCGACGGCCGCCAGTTGATCGGGAATCAGGATCGGCTTGACTCGACAGCCTGTATAGCGGGATGCTCCCGTAAAAATATCCTGTAGCGAAGACCGGCCCATAGCAAACTTCAGCAACGGCCACCAGCCTATGGCCGAGACGATTCGTAATGGCCTTTTTCGGTGCTGCTGAATTTCCCCCCATTTGTTTACCGCCTGAAGTGCCTCCGGTGTCATCAGGGCGAACAGGTTGCAGCTGCTGTAATCGCCATCGGTGCAACGATAGGAGGTTCGATTGCAGGCGATAGACGGATTTGCCTTTTTGTCGAGCCTGACCATTCCGACGGTGCAATCGGCATCGCTTGCCAGAGACGAATTGCGAAAAGTGTCTACCCAGTCTCTCTGCAACAACGCAGAGTCGCCGGTGGTCACCAGTAGCGGCGACTCCAGCCCCAGCCTGTCAATGCCTTTGGCGACACTTGACGGCAGGGATTTTTCACCCTCTATCCAGATTGAATCGGGCAGCTGCTCAAAGTCCTTGTGTCGTCTGAGCAGGTGAATATTGCCGATGATCCTGATTCGAGACAACCACGGCAGGCTTTCCAGTGTGTCATACACTCTTCGCAGCATGGATTTGTCGCCGATCTGTGCAAGGGCTTTGGTGGCCACCTGAGCCCGCACGGCAACCGCATCCTGAGCCGTTCTCCTGCCGGCGAGTATCAGTGCGTTCCAGGTCATTGGCGAGACTCGGGTTGCAGTAGTTTTCGATACATTCGATAAGTCTTGTGTACTCTGCCGTTCGTCATCTTTACAGCGGACGAGCCTGCCTGGCGATTGCTCTTCAGTATCCAGGACATTTCGACACTGTGCATACGTCTTTGTCGGGCGTGCATGAAGATCGCCGAAAGCAACGCCTGAATTGCATGGGTACCGAGTGGAGTTTTGTGAAACTTTTTTCTGATACCCATCAGCGGCAGGCGACCCGTTTGAATAGCATTGGTGCCGAGGCACCAGAGCAGTTTCAGCCACCCCAGCGGCAACAGCCGACTCTTCAATTTATGCAGGACCTCGTTGAGATTGGGAACCAGCATCGCAAAGCCGACCGCTTCGGATTCGTATTCGGCGATTTGAATCAACTCCGCCTTGCCCAGCAGACGTACCTTTTGAAGGTTTTCCCTGAGTTCTTTTTCGCCGAAGGGTACAAATCCCCAGTTTTCGCTCCATGCATCGTCAAAGATGCCCTTTATTGTTCGATTTTCGTCGGCCAGCCGGCTGTAGTTGATTGGGCGTACAACCAGATTCTCGTGCCTGTATCCAGACCTTCTGTTGAATACTGCGAGCATTCGTTTTTTGGACTCTTCCAGCCTTTTCAGGGCGAGTTCGGTTTCAGCGATAAAGGCCAGTGCTTCGGCGGCGGTTTCGTAGCCACAGGCCTCAACTCTGGGAGCAAACCAGGGAGCTGTGTGTGGAGTCATCAGGTAAGGAGGAGACTCAAAACCTTCCACCAGCAGTCCGATCTCCTGATTGATATTCAGGTTCATGGGCCCGACAATCTCCTTTATGCCTCGCTCTGCCAGCCAGGACTCAGCCGTTTTCAGCAAAACCCTGAAGGTTTCCTGATTGTCTTCGGCTTCAAGTAGCCCGAAGTAGCCGCGATTTCTGTTTTGGCTCTTTTCCAGGTCGTCAATCTGTGCAGAAATTCTGCCGACCGGACATCCGCCCCTGTAAGCGATCCAGGCCTGCCATCGACCGTGTTCGAAAAAGGGATTTCGTCTGGAAAAAGCCAGCCACCTTTCCCAGTAGAGCCTGGGTACCCAGTGAGGATCGTTAAGGTAGAACTGACCTGCAAGCTGAATGAAAACCTTGCGATGTGCCGAGTTTGATACCGCCTGAATGGCAACTTCTGACTCCGGTATCGGATGAATCATGCTCAAGGTTTTTTTGCATAAGGCACCAGGAAGGGCCTACTCCGGCCATTTATAACAGTTTTTGCCTGTTTCCGCCTGAAAAAAACCTGCCCGAACCGACAATAGCCCGCTTTTGCTTCTCAAGAATTCTGATTGGATCCTTGCCACAGTTTGTTTGATGACTCAGGGCAAAGGGTTTCCGAAGAATCTGTTTGTCGAGTCGCTGGCGGAACCTTCCACTCAAAAAATTCGCAGAACAGACTCGCTCCTGAGCAAATACCTAACAAAATATGGAATATTTAAGAAACTATTGAGAAATTATTTTGATGTGCTAAAATATCTGCTGAAATTCGCACCCTCCTGCCGAAGAAATTCTCTGAAAATACAGGGATAATTGAAAGTTAGCAGAAGCAGGTTATAGGAAGGCTGCAGGAGGAAGGTCCTGCGGAAATAAAGAATCAGGAAGCAAGAGATTACAGAAAGCAACGGAGAAGTTTTGAGTTTTGGAGGTGAAGCTATGCCCGGCCAATTCGGCGACACTTCAGTGTTTTTTTGTGGCAGGTCTTGCTTCTCCTGTTAATTAACGGCTATAATTGCAGGATTAATCTCTTGAATGGGGGATTGACCTGAGGAAATCCTCGGTGAAGGCCGCCTCAACGAAAGTGGGCTGAGGGGTCTTGACCGGAGTATTCTGACTGCTACGCCGAGTGGCAGCAGTTCGGGGGCAAAGAACAATGACAAGTCGAACGAGTATAGACGACGACGGATTGAACAATTCCGAAGGGCTGGCCCCCTTGCATCTCGATGATGCGAGTACAAAGCCAGAATTGCTGGTTCCAACACCCACTCTGAGTGGCATACCTCTTCGTCTCGGCGGCTTCAAAACCCTGTCCGAAGCACTCGACTATGCGGCCGAAGGCGAGGCCGGTTTCAACTTCTACAATGGTCGGCACGGTGCACTCAGCGACGTGCTCAGCTACAAGAAGATCAGGACCGAAGCCCTGTCAGTAGCCCGCAAGATGAGAGCCTTTGACCTGCCTCGCGGAAGCAGGGTCGCCATCATCGCCGACACCAAGCCCGAATTTGTCATCTTCTTTATGGCCTGCCAGTACGTGGGGCTGATACCCGTCCCGTTGCCTGCCGCCGTCAACTTTAACGGACGAGAAGCCTTCATCTATCAGACGAGGCTGTTTGTGCAGGATTGTGAAGCCAAAATCTGCCTCGCCTCAGACGAATTCGTCAAGTATCTGGCCGAGGCCTGCGTCGGCCTCAAGCTGGCCTTTCAAGGTGCCTGCCGAGACTTCTATGACCTGCCTGAAGACCCGAGGCCACTGGAACCCACCAGTCCAAAGGAAAACGCTTATATCCAGTACACCTCAGGTAGCACAAATTTTCCAAGGGGAGTGATTATAGAGTCGGGTTCTGCGATGTCCAATCTGTCCAGAATTCTACAAGACGGAATTCAGGTGAGGGTTCCGGATCGTTGTTTTTCCTGGTTGCCTTTCTATCACGACATGGGCTTGGTGGGCAAAATGATGTCAACGCTGGTCGGGCAGGGCAGCATTGACTGCCTCGACAATCGGAAATTTGCCATTCGTCCAAACATCTGGCTCAAGCTGATGAGCGAAAACAAATCGACCATCTCTTTCAGCCCGCCTTTTGGCTACGAGCTTTGTCTGCGCCGACTGCACCCGGAACAGGCTGAACAGTACGATCTGTCGCACTGGCGTATAGCGGGTGTAGGTGCTGAGATGATTCGAAGCTCGATACTGAATCGCTTTGCCGAAGCTCTGGAGCCGGCAGGCTTTAGAAAGGAAGCCTTCACACCCTGTTATGGCATGGCCGAAAGTTCGGTTGCGGTGACCTTCTCGAAGCTTGGCAAGGTGTTTGATACCGACAGCATAGACCGTGAAAAGAGTGCTACCGAGGGAATGGCTGTTCAGGGCCCTGCCGAGGATGCAGGTACTCGAACTTTTGTTGCCTGCGGATACCCGCTGCCCGATCACGAGATTCAAATTCGGGACGCCGACCATCGCCCCTTGTCGGCCCGCCACATAGGCAGGGTTTTTGTTCGAGGTCCCAGCATTATGTCGGGGTACCTCAACAAGCCTGAATTGACCAGTGAGGTTTTGGTCGACGGTTGGCTGGATACGGGTGATCTTGGTTACTGTACCGAGGATGGTCAGCTGTTCATAGTCGGTCGTGGCAAGGACATGATCATCATCAACGGTCGCAACATCTGGCCACAGGATCTGGAGTATACCGCCGAGGCTCAGCCGAGTGTCCGCTCAGGGGACGCTCTGGCCTTTGGCTTGTCTGACAACGGCGAAGATTCGGAAAAGGCGGTTATTGTTATCCAGACTCGAGAGAAGGATGCAGAAAAACGTCAGAACCTGATCCGGTCGATCAAGCAAACAATCTTTGAGCACTCGGGTATTCAGTGTCACGTCAAGCTTGTACCCGCTCACACTCTGCCTCGAACCTCTTCCGGCAAGCTGTCTCGCTCAAAGGCTCGCTTCAATTTCATTCAGTCTAACGACGGTGCCGAAGTAGCAAACGGCTAAAGGCTGTCCGCCGCTTCCTGACAACGGCGTGAGCCTTCGCAAGCTCCTTTTTCGAGACGACTTCCTGCTTGTTGTCCGAAGTTCTTTTCTGTTTGCGGTTTTTTCGTGCAGCCTCGCCTGACGGTTGCCGTTACCGGTGCTACGGGATTCATAGGTCGCCACCTGATTGCGGCACTTTCGGCGGCTGAATATCGAGTCAAGGCTCTGACTCGTCATCGCCGTCCGCCTGATTTACCAGTAGAGTGGGTTCGGGGCGACCTTGGCCAGCCGACCAGCCTGATGCAACTGGTTGAGGGCACCGATTACGTGATCCATTGCGCAGGCCAGGTTCGAGGCCTGCTTTACCGGCATTTTGCCGAGACCAATGTCGCCGGTTGCCGAAATCTGGTGCAGGCTGTCTCTCAATGCTCTTTCCGGCCTTGCCTGCTGATGATCTCCAGTCTGGCCGCCCGGTCTCCGGAATTGTCTGCCTATGCCGCCAGCAAGCGCGACGGAGAAGTTTTTTTGCAGAAGGCGACCGATCTGAACTGGACGATTTTTCGGCCAACCGCAGTCTATGGCTCCGGTGACTCCGAGCTAATGCCTCTGTTTAACGCCGTTGCCCGAGGTCTGATTCCCCGAATTCGACACGATGGCAGGCTCTCTCTGCTTTATGTTGAGGATCTGGTGGCTGCAATCACGGCCTGGTTGTGTTCTCCACAACAGGCTTTCGGTAAAATTTACGAGCTTTCTGATGGCCGATGCAATGGCTATAGCCTGGATGAAATCATTGCCCTCATTCTGCGACTCAAGCAACCTGTTCGAGTGCCTGTTCCTCTGCCCAAAAACCTGTTGCTGGGAGTGGCCAGAGTAAACGCTGCTCTGGCCTCTGTTGTCGGTTACTCGCCCATGCTGACACCGGGCAAGCTTCGGGAAATGTGGCATCCAGACTGGACTTGTTCTTCCGATGGCGGTTCGGATTTTGGCTGGTCGCCCGAGTATCAGCTTGAGAAGGGCCTGAGTGCCGCCTGGTCGAACGAGTCGTCCTGATTTAAGGCCTTGAAAAGCTCAAGGATATCTTTTTCAAAAGGCAACTGCCGCAAAAAACGGCGAGACTGTGTGCAGGAGAGGGGCAGTTTCAGTCGTCGATCAGGGCGGTCGCAGTGCCTCTGAGCACTTCCTGGTCTTTCTGGTTGACGGTGACCACGGAAAGGTTGACCAGCAGTTCACCCTCTTCCTGAAGTATTTCCTCCACGGTAGCGGTCGCGGTGAGCGTGTCGCCCGGCCATACCTGGCTGGTAAAGCGAACTCCGTACTTTCTCAGTCGTCCGTCTCCTACGTAATCGGTCAGCATTTTCGCAGTCATACCCATGGTCAGCATGCCGTGTGCGAAGACCGAAGGGTATCGGGCCACCTGTGTGGCGAAAACCTCATCCGTGTGGATTGGGTTGTAATCGCCCGAAGCCCCTGCGTACTGCACGAGCTGAGTACGTTTCAGGTCTTTGACCAGCTCCTGCGTGCAGGTGTCGCCTGTTTTTAATTCGCTTGCTTTTAATGCCATGGTTGCCTACTTCTGTTCAATGGTTTTTTCGGTGACTACTCCGACCATGCGAGCGGTTACCACCAGTTCGCCCTTCTGGTCTCTGTATTCGGTAATGCTTTCGCTGAACCTTAACGTACCTGCCCGCCTGGATTCCTTGGACCATTTTTTGCCGGGTCGATTGGTTGCGGTCAGCACATCACCCGCTTGAGGGTGTCGGTGATATTCAAAATGCTGCTCGGCATGCAACATTCCACTGCTCGCTCCACCGCCTGCTCCGCCCGATCCTTTTTTTCGCTCGATACCGCTGGGTTTTCCGCCGGAACCAAACCAGGGTTCGCCGATTTTTGGGCGCAGGGGATAGTTGGGGTCGAATTGCGCACTCGCCTGGACGAATGTTGGTGGTGCAATCACAGCCTGAGGCTCGGTGTCGGCGGCATAGTCTGCGTCAGAGTAAATCCGGTTGGGATCCCCCACCGCTCTTGCAAAGGTCATGATGTGTCCCGCTTCAACGGGGAATTTTATATTCGACATGAACAAACATTCCTGTAATTTTCATTCACTTGATGGCCCGATCTTTTTCAAAGTCAGCACTTAAACCCTGTGTACTCTATCAAAACCGGAAGACTAGCGAGGAGCAAATCTCTGCCCACTGTCAACTCTTACGGTTGAGCCGTTCATCATGGCACACTCAAAGATGGCGATTGCCATCACGGCGAACTCGTGTGGCCTGCCCATGCGGCGCGGAAAAGCCGCATCTTTGGTCAGCTGAGTCGAAAAGCTGTCGGGTATGCCGGCGGTCAGCCCGGTATCAAACAGGCTGGGGGCGATGGTCATTGCCCGAATGCCGGCGGCACCCAGATCTCTTGCCAATACCAGCGTCATTCCGGCGATGCCGGCTTTGGCGGCGGCGTAGGCAACCTGACCTATCTGGCCTTCAAAGGCGGCAATGGATGCCGTGTTGATCATGACACCGCGTTCACCTTCGGCATTCGGCTCGTTGGCACTCATGTGCCGTGCACAGACTCTGTTGACGTTGAAAGAGGAGATCAGATTGAGATCGACAATTCTCTGGAATTCCTCCAGGGGATGCATTTTACCGGTTTTGTCCAGAGTCCTGATGGCCAGCCCGCCACCTGCCGTATTGACACAGAAGTGTAATCCGCCAAGGTCTTTCACCGCCGAGTCTATGACTCGTTCCGTCGCTTCATAATCCATCACGTTGCAGGCATGGAATTTGCCGCCCAAAGCGTCGGCAACAGCCTGACCGTCAGAGCTTTCGAGGTCGAGAATGGCCACCTCGCCGCCCTTTTCAACAAACATTTCGGCGGTTGCCCTGCACATTCCGGAAGCGCCGCCGACCATGATGCCTTTACTACCCTTTATCTGCATTAACAAGCCCTCAGGAAGGAGATTATTTGTTCCGCCTTAGTGTACATCATTAGCAACTGCCATTAATAACCGCCAATAACTAACGGGCTTCTGCCGACACTTGATGGTTCGAGTAAACGGCCAGACGGGTACCCTCCTCCAGGTAGAAGTCCCGGGTTTGAGTCTTTACGACAGCCAGTAGCAGACTCTTGCCGTCATCAACAGACGAGTTTATGATCCGGCCGATGAGTTTTTCCGTTTGGTCAAGAATCGGGGCCCCTTCCGGTACTTTCGTCGAGTTGCAGGTCAGGACAATCGAGTGACTTTTCAGTTTGCCCTGAGAGTGGGTTCTGGCAATGATTTCCTGACCGAGATAACAACCCTTGTCATAATCAATTGCACCCAGTGCTTCGAATCCGAGCACCTGAGGCAGAAACTTTCCGCTGTTTGCTTCGATGATTCGACTCCGTTGTCGAACAATCTCCAGTGCCTGAAAGCTTCGGTCGCCATCCTCGCCCAGGCCCGACTCGGCGGATTCAACAGTCCAGCAGACCACAACTTCCGGCAGGTAGCTGTAGCGAAGCCATAAGCTGTTCTCGCCCAGGCAGCCACCGCCAATCTTCGGCAAGGCTGTCGAGGGGATTTGGTCGAATCGCAGCCAATAGCTCTTCACGAAAGCATCCGCTTCGAGGGTCAGCCTTGCCAGCCGCAAAAAAATATTCAGATGCCGCTGAAGAGAGGACAGGGCATTCCGGTGCAGAACAAGACGATAACCCCTTTCCTCCTTGAAAATATCCAGATCTGCGACGACTCGGCCCTGACGATTGCAGCAGCTGGTCGTTTGAAGCGCGTTGACCTCCAGAGCCTGTATGTTGCTGGTCGTGTAGTTGTGCAGAAAGTCTTCGGCACCTTCTCCCGAAAGCCTGAGCATCACCAGGTGGTCAAGAGTCCGGGAAGGGTGAGCAGCAGGTTGAGTCATTCCGTCAAGTTTATTCTGAGCCAGAACTCCTGATTATAGAACCGAACCATCCTCCGCACGCCGGTTTTTTCGCCGGCCTGCGCTACACTTAAAGTCTTACAGTCAGGGTCCTCTTTGTAGCTATATCTTTTGGTCTATGGTTGACAAGATTGAACGAGCACGCATTCTGTGGCGCAGTCGCCGCGGGCTGCTGGAACTTGATCTGTTCCTGATCCCCTTTGCTGACCACTGCTACAGTAAGCTTTCGGCGAGCGACCGGGCAGCCTATCGGCAAATGCTTCTGGTTGACGATGTCGATCTGATTGACTGGCTGAAACGCGTATCGGAGCCGGAAACGCTTGAGTTCAAACGTGTAGTTGAGCAAATAATTCACCATGCCGAAACCCATTCCACTGAAACCTAGTTTCGTCTGCCTTGTCCTGTCCTGTCTTTGCCTGGTTGCACTTCTGGCAACCATCCTTCTGTCCGCTGAAGCCTATGGTCTGCTCCTGCTGATTCCGGCTCTGTATCTGGCTATTCAATGCTGGCGGCTCAATCGACAGTTTGTCTGGGTAGCCCCACCAGCGGAGAGCCTTCCGCAGGGCAGGCCTTCAGGATGGCGTCTTGGCTGCAGGGATGGCTCAGTCGTCAACGCCCATCTGGCGGACGCCCTGATCTATCCGCTGGAGTTTACGGTGATCAGGTTCGAAGGCGTTCTCGGGCGACACTCTCTTTTCTTGTGGCCGGACTCGGCTTCGAAACCGCACTTGCGACGGCTGCGTTTTTTGTGTTCGTCGTATTTGCCTCCAAAGGCCTGAATAATGGGCCAAAAAGCTTGTTATAGCTAGCCTGAGCGAGTAACATGACAGTCTTCGACTGGCGAGTTGGAAAAACCGGAAAAAAAGAGAGAGCGGTAGTGGCAAAACCCAGCGTGCCGGTTTTTTTCGGCAGGGTGCCAGCTTCGATGCTTAAATTGCAGGATTCCCTCTTTTTGAATGCTTCCTACAGACGAATTCCTTAATTTGTGAGCATTGCTCAGTCTTTCTCAGGTTTTCTTGGGGTTAGTTGCACAACTTTTTTTGTAATTATAAGTCTTATTTTTTTTGTAATTATGAACCTTTCGGCAAGAAAAGGCGTCTACATGGCAAGCACCAAAAGCTTTTTGGTGACCTTTGTTGGCAAAAACCTTGGCAGAAACCGGAATCTACAGAGGCGGAATTCACAGAAGTTTGACCGAACCTTCTGTTTGTGTTCCTGCGCATTTCACGCAGTATGAAGAACTCCGCCGATCACCTTCTGGTTCAGGAAACCGCTCGCGGCAACACCAAGGCATTCGACGCGCTGGTGTTGAAATACCAGCACAGGATTATCGGAGCGATCAGCAGATATATCGGAAATCCCAGTGAGGCTCAGGATGCCGCTCAGGACGCATTTATCAAGGCCTATGAAGCACTGCCCAAATTTCGGGGAGAAAGTGAGTTTTACACCTGGCTCTATCGGATCGCCATCAATACCGCCAAGAATTACCTTGTTCGGTCGGGCAGATCTCCCAAGCTGGTTGACTATGATGTCCATGATGCCGAGCATTATGTCCCCGAGCGTTTGCAGAGCGACAGCCTGGCTCCTGATGCGGAACTCCTGCAGGAAGATCTGCACAGGAGGATTTTTTCGGCCATCGCCAAATTGCCCGAGGATTTGAGAGTGGCTATTACTTTGCGTGAACTCGAGGGTTTCAACTATCAACAAATTGCAGATGCTACCGATTGTCCGATTGGTACGGTTCGATCCAGAATTTTTCGTGCCCGAGAGATTCTGAACGAAGTTATCCATCCTTTGTCTGAGCAGTGATGAAGGACGAGAGCATCACAACTTGAGCATTTGTCGTCAAGAAGCGCGCGTTCAGTAAACAGGAAATTGGAGGAAACAGTGAACAGGGAAACAGGGAAAAACAGGGAATTAGAGAAGTTAAAGCAGACAGCGTCGGCTGTTCTCGACGACGAAGCGACCGAGAAAGAGATACTTGCTCTGGTAGCGAAAACGGATTCGGAACAGGACTCGCTCGCTCTTGAGCAGTGCTGGTATCGGTACAATCTTGTCAGCCAGGCACTGAGATCGAATGCAGAAACCCGCCTGTCCAACAGTCTCAATGCGAATTCACTCAGTTCTGGAGCGGATTTTCTGGCGGGTGTTCGCGCCGGAATCGCTCGGCTTCCCGATCATAAAACCGTCAGTCGCCCCGCCGCCGTCACTCGGCCCGTGCGGGCCCTTGACCGGATCTGGCAATGGGGCATGAAGCCGCTGACAATTGCTGCATCCCTTTGTTTGCTGGTGGTTCTGGGATTCAACCTGTCTGTCGACCCTGATCTGGGCGGATCGAGCAACTATGCCCAGAATACAGGCGATACCCTGAATCCGGATGTGATCACCCAGGCCGATGTCGTACAGGCCGATCTGGTAGATGTCGCGAACGATTCTTTCGCCAACCCTTCGGAGAAAGAGGTTTCGGCTCTCAGACGTCAATTTCTGCAGTCACGTGCAGATGCCTACAAGTTTGAGCATGTCAGCAAAAACGCCACCGGCATCGGACTGGCCCCTCTTTTCAGGGTAGCAGCTGACAATGCCGGCGATGACGAGCAGTAACCAATCGGGTCTCATACGACCGAGAGCAGGGAGAAGCGTTTTTGCTCTGCTGACTTTCGTTCTGACGGTCTTTTGCATCAATGCTGGCTATGGAGCCAGTTCGACAGATGAGCAAAAGGTCCTTCTGGAACGTCTGCAATCCATGTCGAGGGCTGTTGATTCAATCAACTACAAGGGGTTGCTTGTCTATCATTCGGGCGATGAGGTACCGGCACGTTTTCAGATTCAACACGGGCGAGTTGGCGGCAAGATCTTTGAACGTCTTGTTCACATGGGCGATCTGTACCGAGAGACGGTGAGACACGGGAATGAACTGACCCTGATTGCTCGAATCGGCGACGATTTTCTCCGCAGAACGCTCGACAGCGACCAGGCCAGTCTGTTCAATCGTTCGTTCGTCAAGATGTTTGGCACTATTCCGGCTCAGTATCGCCTGGTCGCTGGCCCAACAACCAGACTGGCTGATCGAAACGCCGATCTGGTCAAGGTGATGCCTCGGGACAATCATCGTTATGGCTATCGAATGTGGCTGGATACGTCTTCCGATCTGCTGTTGCGTTTTGAGGTCATAAACACTCAGAGAAATATTCTGGAGTTCTTCTCTTTTGAAGAGGTTGTCATAGGCGAACAGATAGAACCGGACGATACGGCCGTCAAGACTCGCCCAAATCAGGCCAGAGTGAGAATTCTGTTGCACGAAACAGAGTCTCCAACTACCCAGGAGCCTGTATTCCAGAGGGATGATGTCCGTTGGCGACCCGAGTGGCTGCCGGCGGGATTCGAGAAGGTTTCCTACGGCACGCACCAGCCTCCTCGAAAAGACATCGGAAGCTTTCACAGCTTTGTCTATTCTGACGGACTGGCAGCCTTTTCTCTGTACATTGAGAGCATTAGCGAGGGGGCAGCCGAGTCCTTTACTCGACATACGGGGAGTACAGCCACCGTGATCAAAGAGGTTGAAGACGCTCCGAAGCCTGCCTATATGGTCACGGTGGTAGGTGAAATACCTATGGCCACTGCCCATCGCATCGTCCAATCGGTGAGTTACCAGGAAAAGCCTGGTTCAGAACCAGCCACTCTTTGACGATTGCCTCCGCTTCAGAATCTTTCGCAGCAGACCATGGATATTGAAGTCGAAGTTCTCGATCAGGACGAGGACTCTGCCTCTATGCAGCCAAACTCTCTGTGTGCCCATTGCACAAAGAGAGGCACCTGCAGCATCGGGCTTTTTGAGCCCCGGCGCGTTTTTGGTTTGCCCAGGCATCTCCTGGACGAAACTCTGGCCATGAAAATTGGCGGAACCTACACGCTTCATCTGCCGGAAATCCTTGCCAGAAAGGTGCTTCTGGTTTACAGTTTGCCGCTGGTAGTACTGGTTGCTTCAGTTCTGGCAACTTCTCTGATGGAAGAGGGAATGTCCGCCGGTCTGCAATTGACGGTCGTTCTGTTGGCGATGTTGCTGGGTTACGGTTCTGCCTGGTGCCTGATGACCAGAATGAAGTTTTTTTCCACCTGGCCGGCTGTGCGAGTAACAGTGAAGGATAGAGCCTCCGGTTCGTCGCCGGTCTCGACCTGACCTGGACTCGATCTGTAAAAGGAGTTTTTTGTGCTAGTCCGTACTCGTGGTTTGCTTTTTTTCATCTGTCGGCTGGCGGTTTTTTGTCTGATAGCAACCGGCCTGACGTCGTCGCTGAGCAGGGCTCAAAATCTGCCCGATTTCACTGGTCTGGTCAAGCGCTGGGAGGGTTCCGTGGTCAATATATCGGCCATTCATCAGGCACCCTCTGCACCTGTTGATCCGATCAGAGAGTATTTCAGGCAGTTTGCTCCGCCGAATACTCCGCCCCGTCTTGTCCCCCCCGGCTCTCTGGGCTCAGGATTCATTATCTCTTCGGACGGCTTTGTGCTCACCAACGCTCACGTCATTACAGGTGCCGATCAAATACTGGTTCGGTTGTCGGACAGGCGAGAACTGGTAGCCGAGGTGGTCGGCACAGACGAGATTTCGGATATCGCCCTGTTGAAGATAGATGCTCGGGGTCTGCCGGCGGTGCAGATTGGTCGTTCGGATGAAATCAGCGTTGGTGAATGGGTTCTGGCAATTGGCAGCCCCTTTGACTTTGATTATTCGGTAACGGCGGGCATCGTCAGCGCGTTGCAGCGCAGTCTTCCAACGAGAAACAACGCCAATTATGTGCCGTTTATTCAGACAGACGTAGCCATCAACCCCGGCAATTCAGGCGGTCCTCTGTTCAACCTCAAGGGTGAGGTTATAGGTATCAACTCCCAGATATACACGCGAACGGGTAGTTATGCCGGGCTCTCTTTTGCGATTCCGATAGCTGTGGCAATGGAGATTGTCGAGCAGCTCAAGACCGACGGGCAGGTCGCTCGCGGCTGGCTCGGAGTGGTTATTCAGGAAGTGAGCTTCGAATTGGCTGAATCCTTTGGCTTAAGCAGGCCGCAGGGTGCTCTTGTCAGCCAGGTGTTACCGGACAGCCCCGCCGAAAAAGCCGGTCTTCAGCAGGGCGACATAGTCACCAAAATCGACGGCAAGCCGATTAATTTATCCAGTGACCTGCCTCACATCGTTGGCCGAATTAAGCCTGATACTCTTGTTTCAGCATCCATTGTTCGAGGCCGCCGAGTGATGGAGGTACAGATTCGCCTCGGCGAACTTCTCAGCGACCAGTCACCTCCCCGAATCGCCGGCTCGAGTCCAAGGCCTGGCCAGCGAGGCAGCCTGGACAATGCAGCCGGTATTCAGGTCAGATCACTGACAGACAGGGAGATTCAGCAGTTGAGACGTGCAGGCTGGGATGCGAGCATCAAAGGCCTGCTGGTGGAGAAGACTCGCCAGGGTCCTGCAACTCGGGCAGGCATCCTGACAGGGGACATACTGGTATCCATCAATGGCGTCCAGCTGACTTCGCCTCGACAGATGAATTCTCTTGTAAACAGGTTGCCGTCGGGACAAAAAGTGCCAGTTTATTTGATCAGAGGGCGTACGGCTCTGTTTGTACCCTTGCAGATATTTGATTCTGATCGGAATTAATGGCGCGTTTTCTTTCGGCCTTAATGGTCTGCTCCCCTTTCGGCTCGCCGTTTTCTGAATTCGAGTGGCGAGGCCGTAGCCGTGACGCCGCTTGACAAGATCCGCAATTTTTCCATCATCGCCCACATCGATCATGGTAAATCTACTCTGGCGGATCGCTTTATCCAGATTTGTAACGCCCTGTCTGAACGGGAAATGCTGGACCAGGTGCTTGATTCCATGGATATCGAAAGGGAGCGTGGAATTACCATCAAGGCCCAGAGCGTCGCACTCAGTTACCGATCCGAGAACGGAGAGATATACCACCTCAACCTGATTGATACGCCGGGGCATGTTGACTTTTCCTATGAAGTATCCCGGTCGCTTGCCGCCTGCGAAGGTGCACTTCTCGTGGTCGATGCCGCTCAGGGTATTGAGGCCCAGACCGTGGCCAATTGTCTGGCCGCCATGGAGCAGGGCCTGGAAGTCATACCTGTCATCAACAAGGTTGATCTTCAGCAGGCCGACCCGAAAGCCGTCAAGCTGGATATTGAGGAGGTCATTGGGCTGGACGCTGCCTCGGCGATTGAAGTGAGTGCCAAAACCGGGTTTGGTGTTCAGCGAGTACTGGAGCAGCTCATTGATCGTGTGCAGCCGCCGACTGGCAGCAATAGCTCTGCCCTGAGAGCCCTGATTATTGACTCCTGGTTTGATCGCTATCTGGGAGTGGTTTCTCTGGTGCGAGTGATGGATGGAATGCTCAAGGTGGGTGACCCTGTCATACCTGTCAGTACCGGAGAAACCCATCGAGTCGATCTGCTCGGCATCTGCACTCCTGAGCGCAAGCCGAAAGAATATCTGGGTACAGGCGAGGTTGGCTTTGTGGTCGCCGGCGTCAAGAACATTAATGGCGCGCCAGTCGGAGACACCCTGATCCACGCCCAACACCCGAATACACTTGCACTGGCGGGTTTTGAGAAGATCAAACCGCAGGTTTACGCCGGACTTTTTCCGACTGACTCGGATTCGTTCAAAAGCTTTCGGGAGGCTCTGGGCAAACTGGCGTTGAATGACCCCGCTCTGGTATTCGAGCCGGAAACCTCAACAGCCCTTGGTTTCGGCTTCCGGTGCGGCTTTCTTGGATTGCTGCACATGGAAATTGTTCAGCAGAGGCTGGAGCGAGAATACGCCCTTGAGTTGATTACCACCTCTCCGACCGTCGTTTATCAGGTGCTGAAACGCAATGGTGAACTGGTGAAGGAGAGCAATCCGGCCCTGTTACCTCCGCCCGAACAGATTCAGGAAATGCGCGAGCCGATGGCTCTGGTGACTATTCTGACACCCAAAGAATATGTCGGCGGCATCATGACCTTCTGTCTCGACCGCAGAGGCGAACAACGCAGCATGGACTACCTGGGCAGTCAGGTTTCAATGGTCTTTGTACTGCCCATGGCCGAGGTGATTTCGGAGTTGTTCAGCCGGTTAAAGGGCATCAGTCACGGCTATGCCAGTATGGACTATCATTTTTTATGCTTTCAGCAAGCCCCTCTGGTTCGCCTCAATATATTGATTAACGGCGAGAAAGTGGATGCATTGGCTCTGGTGGTGCACAAGGATCAGGCTCAAAGTCGTGGTCGGGCATTGGTTGAGAGAATGCAGGAAGTCATTCCTCGTCAGATGTTTGATGTTGCCATTCAGGCTGCTATCGGCAACCATGTCATTGCCAGAACCACGGTCAAGGCACTGAGAAAAAATGTTACTGCCAAGTGTTACGGCGGCGACATCACCAGAAAGAAGAAGCTGTTGGCCAAGCAGGCCGCCGGCAAAAAACGAATGAAGCAACTCGGCAGAGTCTCCATTCCCCAGGACGCATTTCTTGCCGTCCTGAGAATAGACGACTAGTCGGCATGGACGTGGATTTTTCTTTTTGGCTGACGCTGGCGACGCTGGTCGTTTTCGTCCTCTGGTTGCTGGAT
>RKSB01000037.1 GCA_007571095.1 K189A clade bacterium
CTCGCTTGGAGAATAAGCCTTGAGAGTAAGCCCTGGCCAGATATCAGGATGTCTTGAGTTCCATTCTGTACTCAAAGAACTCGGGGTTGTAGAAAACCTCGAGATAATCCACCAACTCCGCCTTCTGGTTGTAAGAAAAGCGTTCGATAGAGGTCAGGGGCCTGCCCTCTGGAACGCCCAGATAGCTGGCGGCGGCACCGGAGGCTGCGACCCCTTTGATGGCCTGATGGATTTCAGACAAAACCACGCCGGCATCCCGAAATATCTCCAACCGTGCCTTTTGCTCAAAAAGTGCCTTGTCGGCAGGTACATTGTCGATATTCGTCCAGCTCTCGTAATAGCCAAAGACGCACTCCTGCTGACTGCGAACTCTCAAGGTATAAAGCAGAGGAGAGCGAGTCTGGTAAAGATTGCAGATGCTTTCAGGCGGTGGCCTTCGGTCTATTTCAATGACTCGAACACGCGTACTGCGCCCCATTTGTTCGAGACTCTCCAGCATACCTATCAGAGGTGCTCGCACAGGTTCACTCAGCGGCGGCGAATAGGAAACGATGGAACCAACGCCTCGACGTCTCTGTATAAAGCCCTCGGCAGCCAGTTCGTCCATGGCACGTTTGACGGTTACGCGTGAAATGCCGGCAGCTTCGCCTATGTCCTGCTCGGTTGGCAGCCGGCCACCCAGCGGCACTCGGCCGCTCTGGATGACTCGCCGAAGCATGTGGTGCAACTTGTAGTAAAGCGGCAGAGGGCCTGGCTGAGTCAAAGCGCGTAGCTGCTCCTCGCTAAACAGGGATTGAGCCCTGATTCTGTCAACTCTTGGCATGACAGATCCCCTTTTGAATTTGAGTATAAATTCTGACAATGAACTCTGCTTAAAGCCTCTACAATACAGGGAATCGAACAGGCTCATCAAATGAACAGCCAGAATGCTTGAAAAAATCGTAAATATTCAGGAGGCTTTGCGCAAAGGTCTGGCTGGCTTCACGGCTCTAACTGCTTCATGCATAAGGTTTTGAGCCGCACCCTTTCTCCTTCACCGAAAGAAGTTCTGCGAATTGCTCTTGTCAAATGCCTTCACTTCATCATCAACCAGCAAGCAGGCTCGCCTGCGTTTTTCCTGAATGCCAGCTTTTACCTCTAAACTGACAGGCCATCGAAGTCGAGTGAGAAAGCACCGGCAGGGGCAAAAGAAGCCCGAATCTTTTCGCGCTTCTATCGCTTGTGTCTGCCTTGTGCTGTCCGTGCTCTCAGAATTGGCAGGGGCGAACACAAATGCCGACCAGAGCATCCTTGTAAACACCGAAAAGCACAAGCTGCGTGTGCAGATTCTTACACGCGAGTTGGAGTATCCCTGGTCACTGGCATTTCTTCCTGACGGTCGAATGCTTGTCACCGAGCGAGCAGGTCGGTTGCGCTATGTCATGGCCAATGGTGTGCTTGATCCAAAGCCGATCAGCGGCCTGCCTGCCGCCATGGTAGAAGCCGGACAGGGCGGGCTACACGATGTCGCACTGCATCCCGAATTCCTGCATAACCGTCTGGTGTACATCGCCTACGCCGGCCGAGAGGGTAGCGGTGTCGGAACAGAACTTGCTCGCGGGCAACTGAAGGGCCACCGGCTGGTGAACACAGAGGTACTCTTTCGGGCTTTGCCAAAATCTCGTGGAGGCCAGCACTTCGGCGGACGAATAGTATTTGACGGACGCGGCCATGTCTTTCTGACGCTTGGCGACCGAGGCGAGCGGCAACGTGCACAGGATCTCGCTGACCATGCCGGTTCTGTCATTCGCCTGACGCAGGATGGCAGAGTGCCGAAGAATAACCCCTTCGTCGGCCTGCCCGGTACTCGACCCGAGATCTTTTCTCTGGGTAACCGCAATGTACAGGGCGCGGCCCTTCACCCCGAAACAGGCGAACTGTGGACTCATGAGCATGGACCACAGGGAGGCGATGAGGTCAACATCATTCGGGCTGGTGTCAACTATGGCTGGCCGATCATCACTCATGGCAGGAACTATGGCACCGGCACTCGCATCGGCGAAGGCACACATCGAAAGGATATGGCATCACCACTTCATCAGTGGACACCCAGCATCGCACCGTCGGGAATGGCCTTCTATGAGGGCAGTCGCTTTGCCGGCTGGCGAGGCAGCCTGCTGGTCGGAGCACTGAAATATCAGTTGCTGACGCGTCTTGAATTCGATGGAGAACGCTGGGTTCACGAGGAGCGAATGCTCGCCGGTGTCCTCGGGCGCATTCGAGACGTTCGAGTCGGCCCGAACGGATTCGTCTACCTGCTCAGCGATTCACCCAGAGGCGTCCTCGCACGTCTTGAGCCAGTCGAAGATTGAAGATTAAGGAGAACAACAAGGCTTCTTCGCCCCAAGGTTAGAGTCGATCCGAACGGATTCGTCTATCTGCTCAGCGATTCACCCAGAGGCGTCCTCGCACATCTTGAGCCAGTCGAAGATTACAGATTAAGGAGGACAACAAGGCTTCTTCCCCCAGAGGTTCGATGGCGACGGCGAAAACAACATCTGTCTGCTCTATAATGCGAACCATCAGGCGATGAATTCAACAAAACAGGCACAGGAATGTCGTCAAACCGGAGTGCTGACCTGCCCATGCTGGGCCCCTTGCTCTTCGCCACTATTCGGTGCAACGCCGCCGATCAAGTGGCGGCAGCCTATTGTCGCCACCTGCATCTGAAAATAAAGTCCAAAGGTCGACTGTCGTCTGAACTCGCCGACCTGATGGCCGCCCCTGAACTGGCGAACACGCCTTGTTACTGGCTTGGCCCGAAAGCAGGACATGCCTGGTTGCGCATTCTGGAACTGCCGACTGATGAGCCGGTCGTACCACTCAAGCGAAGGGGCTGGATGGCTTTGGAGGTTTCGGTATCAAATGTCGACGAGCTGGCCACCCAACTGGCCGAGTCACCCTTTACCGTCATAGGAGAACCGGCGGACCTTGCGTTCAGCAGCTCGATTCGAGCCATGCAGGTGACAGGGCTCGCAGGTGAGGTACTCTACCTCACCGAGATCAAGGAAGAGATTGCAGAATTTCAGCTGAAACCAGCCGATGCCTTTGTAGACAGGCTCTTTATTGCTGTACTGGCTGCCGGCGACAGGGGCACAAGCGGAGACTTCTATGCCTCTCTGGGAACCGGTAAGCCGCTGATGACCAACACTCGAATCGGTGTACTCAACAGGGCGTGGGAGCACAAGAAGGATCACGAATATCCGATCGCCATTGCCTCAATGGCTGGCAGCAGTCTCATTGAGGTTGACCATTTACCGGAAGCGTGTAAAATCTCAGACGACGAAAAACCGCCTGCCGGAATTGCCAGCATGGGCATGACAGTGGACAAAATAGGCGCGATGGGTTTCAATTGGCAGTCGCCCCCGAAGTCCGTCAATGAATTTCCCTGGTCTGGATGCCTGGGGGCCTGTGTTCGAGGGCCGGACGGAGAATGGATCGAGTTGGTAGAAAAAGCTGTTTGATGAACGGAGGAAACCTCATGTATCTGAAAAAAATTCTTGGCGGAATGCTGAGTGGATCGTTATTTCTCGTTGCCTTTGGCCTGCAGGCCAGAACTCTGAACCTGTCGAACGCAGAGGATCAGGTGGCAGCGGACAGAAAGATTCAATGTTCCACCAAGGATGAAAAGCCCGTCTACTACACCTGGAGTGGTGCAGCCTGGTCGAGGACTCAGGGAACGCCGGACCGCAAACTCTTTCGAGTGGAGGGTATGAATGTTCGCCAATGCATAAGCGTCGAGGACAGAGTCAGAGGAACCGGCTGGCGAATAGTCAGCCGTGAGATCATGCTTTACCTCGACCCCGAAACCGAAGAAGTCCTGGAAACCTGGGACAACCCCTGGACCGGCGAGACGGTTGATGTCATTCATGTTACCAATGATCCGGTCAACAGCAGATCGGCCAACTTCGCCATAAGCGAAGACGGCAAGGTGAGGACCTCTCCGATAAGAATCGAAGGCGACAAGTTCTTTCTCGACTTTGTCATTCCCCTCTTTTATACCAATCCTCTGGCCGGTGATTACCAGAAATATGTCGGCAATTATTACCATGCCGTCGAAATTTTTAACTTCTCCGGCGATGTCAAGGAATTGCTTGACGACAGGACAGACAGCGTCTCGCCGACCATCGCCTGGGTGAGAGTAGCACCTTGGCTTCCCTGGATGGGAATGGGGGGTCGGGAAGGCTTGATGTACTTCAGTGCAACCGGACAAAAACTTTCTGGCTGGCGGCAGATGCCCGATGTGCTGAAAAGGGAAATTAACAGAAACTACAGGGAATACCGCAACCCGCCACCGGCAGACGACAAAAGACGTAACCAGACCAGCTGGACCTTCTTCAAACAGGTCATTGAAAGCCGGAAGTAGCCGAAAAAAGAAATTTGGCGGCTCTTTTGAGTCGCCCGAGAAAAGGGAAAGAGGCCAAAACCGACTCCGTTCGGTGCTTGTTTCTTTGCAATCACCTGTTTGCCATTGGTGAGTGCCAGGCTCACTCTTCTTCATTAACCGACCAAGTCAAAAAAGCTTTCTCTCGTCTACCAGCCCTTGGAAGCCGAGCGAAAGCAGAAGACCGGGTCTGTGTGCCTGAGTGCCGGCAACAAAAGAGCCAGGTGGATTCCTCAGGCAGGCACAAGGCCAGATAGCGAAAGTCTTTTGAAGTTCCCGAGGAGGTTCGATGCCAAAGAAGGCTTCGCTTGGGAAAGAGCGGGCGAATGCTCGATCACTAACCCAGAATCAGTGAGATGACGGCGATGACCAGAGCGATTAAGGTGAAAATCAGACCGATCATCCACTTCACCATGCTGAATTTGACATCAGCTACACTGGATTTGACCTCAGCTATCTCCTTGACGAATCGAGTAACGAGTCGAACCTCGAGTTTCTGAATATCCGACTTGACTTCGTCTATCTTCTCCCAAAGTTCTTTTACCTTCGCCTCAAGTTCTGCTTTGGTGGCGAGTTGCTG
>RKSB01000157.1 GCA_007571095.1 K189A clade bacterium
GCAGGAAACAGTATTGTCGACTCCCTATGGAGAAGCATCGGCACCTGTTGTTCAGGGACTCCTGTCGGGCAGGCAGGTTTTATTCATGACCCGGCATGGCCGAGAGCATTCGCTCGCTCCTCACAGAATCAACTATCGGGCGAACATCTGGGCACTTCGAGAGGCGGGCGCGAAAACCTTTCTGGTCATCAACTGTGCAGGTGGCATCAAGGATGTTTTGACGACTCCCGGCTGTGTCTGTGCACCCGATCAACTGCTGGATCTGACCTGGGGTCGAGAAACGAGTTTTTTTGCTGAAGACAGGATAAGGCACGTGGATATGACCGACCCTTGCGATGCTGCTCTGCGCAACTCTCTGCTGAAAACCGAGGCGGATTTTGATTTTTATAGAGGCGGATGCTGTTATGCAACCACTCAAGGCCCTCGCCTGGAAACTCGTGCAGAGATCGACTACCTGGAGCGTATCGGTGCCGATCTGGTGGGTATGACTGCGATGCCTGAGGTGGCACTTGTTCGGGAACTGGGCCTGCCGGTGGCCATCCTGTCGCTGATTGTCAATGCGGCTGCCGGAAGAGGCCAGGTGCCGTTGCAGGAGAGGGATATGAGGATAGCCCTGGAGCGGGGTATGTTGAAAATACAGACTTTTGTGTCGACCTGGCTGGCCGACACCTGATCGCCGGCACGCAGGACCTTAATTCTGGTTTGTCTGCCAGGGTGTGACTGTTACTAACGCGCCAATGTAGGGGTGGTCAATATAGTGCACTTCACCGTCCTGCATACGCAGTTTTGAATTGATTGTCAGCCAGGTCTCTGCCGCTGTTGGAGGTGCCTGGAGATTGGCATTCCGGTACCACAGACGTACTCCAACATGAACAAACCTTTCCCGATCTGTCGTGATCTCGCCGATCAGAGGGTCGTTCGCCGTCGGCTCGATTTCGGAACCGATCAATACCGGAATACCTCGACCCCTCTCGGGTATCGGTTGATGCCAGGCTCGATGGACAACTATCCGATAGCCTTTGGCTTGACGAATTCGCCTTGCTTCGCCCCGTAACTGAAAGCGGTCTCCTGCCAGCATTCGAAAGGCCTTTTCGGCCTCGACGGTGACGGCGGGCTGTTCGTCTATCAATTCACTGATATCCAGGCTGGTGTCTGCGTCAAATTCACTGAAAGCCCGATTGTCAAAGGTGATCTCCGGAATTTCCATGGGTTCGATGTAGGGCCAGTATTGACCGAGCGTTCTCGGGTCGGCAATGGCGGCAAGGCTGTTCTGTCGAGTGTGCCGATTTCGAATGGTAGCCAGCCACAGGGTAATGTCCTCAAGTTCCACTGTTGAGCCAGCCGGTACAACCCTGGCTTGAGGTGAATATTCGAGAGAATTTGACAGGCTGTTGAGTTCCTCAAGGTTTCGTGGCGGCCGCCTGATATCTTTCGCCGGCGTCAGGGCGTTGGCGTTCGGAGTGATTCGGCGAGTGTCCCGATGCCACAGAAGCTCGCTGTTGTCCTGGGCTACTGCCTTCGCCGAAGTTCGAACAAACACCAGAATCTCTATCTGATACCAGTTTTCCGCCAATGCCAAATCGACCGACTGACTCGACTCCTGTTGTGCCATCAAGTGCCCTGACAGCAGAAGCACGAAGATGACAGCCGCTGTCTTCCTGACTTGTCGAATCATGGCGGCGATCCGGCATGGGGGTTTATTCGTTGCAGCAGACTGTTCAGATAGCCAAAACGCTCGGTCGGGTCGATCAGGTCCGCAACAAAGCAAAGACGGTGGTCCTTGCGCAGGCTGTACTGGTTGGGCTGGTTTTGCACCATGTCGATCAGGGTTTTTGGTGATACCCGAGTATTCGGGCGAAATTCCAGTTCGCCACCCTTGTTGCCGACGACAACGCGCCGAATACCCAAAGGTTTTGCTTGCAATTTTATCTCAGTTACCTTCAGCAGGGCATCCAGTTGCCTCGGCGGCATGCCGAAGCGGTCAATCATTTCGCTGCGCAGCTGTCTGATCGCCTTTTTGCTGCCTGAGTCGGCTATTCGCTTGTACAGAATCAACCGGCTGTTGACATCGGGTATGTATTCTTCCGGAATAAGTGCGGGTACATGGAGATCGATTTCCGTCTCCTCTTCCGTTCCAAACTCCGGCTTCGTCTGGTTGCCTGCGTTCAGCGTTTGAACCGCTTCTTGCAGCATGTGCATATAGAGAGAAAAGCCGACGCTGGCAATTTCTCCCGACTGATCCTTTCCCAGCAGGTTGCCGGCTCCGCGAATTTCAAGATCATGTGTTGCCAGATGAAAGCCGACACCCAGATCGCTGGCTTCCTGAATGGCTTTCAGTCTTTTTTGAGCATCCCGCTTTATATCCTGCGGGTGGAGTGTCAGCAGGTAGGCGTAGGCTTGCCGGAAAGACCGGCCCACTCTGCCGCGTATCTGGTGTAGCGAGGACAGGCCGAAGCGGTCGGCACGGTCGATGATCAGAGTATTGGCGTTGGGAATGTCTATGCCGGATTCAACGATGGTCGAACAGACCAGAATATGAGCCCGCTTGTGATAGAAGTCGACCATGATCCGTTCGAGTTCGGATTGTCTCATCTGGCCGTGAGCGACGAGGAGAGTGGCCTCGGGTATCAACTGGCTCAGTTCGGCGGCGGCTTTTTGTATGGTCGCTACCTTGTTATGGACGTAAAAAACCTGGCCACCTCTGCGCAGTTCTCTTTGTATGGCTTCCTTGATCAGGGTTGAGTCGTACTCGCCGACGAAGGTTTTAACCTTCATTCGTCCAACCGGCGGCGTTGCCATGATGGACAGGTCACGCAGGCCGGACAGTGCCATGTTCAGAGTCCTTGGAATGGGAGTGGCACTCAAGGCCAGTACATCGGTTTCTGCCCGCAGCGATTTCAACCTTTCTTTCTGGCCGACACCGAACCTGTGCTCCTCGTCGATGATTACCAGTCCCAGCCTGTCAAAGCGAACGGCAGGCTGCAGCAGCTTGTGAGTGCCGACGACTATGTCTGTTTTGCCTTCGGATAATTGTTGGTGTACCGAAGCCAACTCCTTGTTGCTCCGAAACCTTGACAGCAAGGTGACGTGCAGAGGCCAGTTTGCGAATCTGTCCTGAAGTGTCTGGTAATGTTGCCGGGCAAGCAGTGTGGTGGGTGCCAGCAGGGCGACCTGTCTGTTGTTCATCGCCGCAATGAAAATCGCTCGCATGGCCACCTCGGTTTTACCAAAGCCGACATCGCCACAGACAAGGCGATCCATGGGTCGATCCGATAACATGTCCTGCTGAATCTGTTCGATGGCTTTGGTTTGGTCGACCGTTTCTTCAAAAGCGAATTCGGCACAGAAGTCTGAATACTCTTCCGGAATTCGGTAACGAACGCCCTTTCTTTTCATGCGTAGTGCTTCCAGCCTGAGCAGGTCGGCGGCCATATCCTGAATTTTTTCTCTGGCTTTGGTACGTGATTTTCGCCATCTGTCGGTGCCAAGACGGTTGAGGGTCACCGACTCGGCACTCGCCCCTATGTAGCGGCTGATCTTGTACAGACAGGCGACGGGGACATAGAGTTTGGCACCTTCAGCGTAGGCCAGAACTGCAAATTCCGACTCCGACTCTTCTGAGGTCATGGTCTTAAGACCCTGATAGCGACCGATGCCATGCTCCAGATGCACAACCAGATCACCGGTTTTGAGTTCAGCCAGACTCCGAATGGCCCGATCATGGCTGAATTGACCGTCCAGACTCGGTTTTCGCTGAGGAATACTTTTGTTGAACAACTCTTCTTCGGTGATGACCAGAGCACCGGTATCCTCCAGAAAGATACCGGCGGAGATATCCCCGACTCTCATGCCAAAGACTTCTCCTGAAGCGGTGAAGTCATCAAATGACGAGAATACCTTGGCGTTGACTTGCCGTTCTCTGAGGTATTCCAGCAGCGATTCTCTCGATCCCGGGCTGTGAGTACAGAACAGAACTCTTTGCAACTTCGCCTGTTCGACCAGAGACAGAATATTTTTGACCGAGTCTTTGGTCCGCTGGCCGGAGAGGAGTTCACTCGGATTTTTTGACTTAAAGTCAATCGAATATGGTGATTTACTTTTGACTTTATGAACGATTTTTACTCGACTGAACGCCGCCATTTGTCGAAACAGCTCGCCTGTTTCCATAAAGAGATCGCCGGGTGCCAACAGAGGATGGTTGTTTCGACTCGATTCTTCTCTGTATCGGGCCTGGTTATAGAGCATGGACTTGTCGAGTGCTTGCGGCAGCTTCTCGGTGGCAATGACGCAGGTTTTTTCGGGCAGATAGTCGAACAGAGAGCAGGTGCTTTCGAAGAAGAGTGGCGAGTAGTGCTCAATTCCAGCCGTCATGTAGCCTCTTTGAACATCCTGATAAACAGGGCAATTCACCGACTCTCCGCCAAATTTTTTCACCCACTGTTGCGAAAACTGCTTACGGTGAGGCTCTGTCAGCGGGATTTCCTGGGCAGGCAGGCAGTCGACTTTTTCGATTGTTCCCAGAACCCTTTGAGACTCGGGGTCAAAGGTGTGGATTGACTCTACTCGATCGTGGAACAGGTCGATCCTGATGGGTGCATTGGCGTGAATCTGAAATATATCCAGCAGTCCGCCGCGAATGGCGTACTCGCCCCGATCACAGACTTGGCTCACTCGATGGTAGCCGGCCTTTTCAAGCCGTCTGCTTTCATTCTTCAGGTCAAGCGACTCGCCTGTTGCCAGCGAAAAACTTTGCGCACTCAGCCATTGTTGAGGTGGAAGTCTTTGCAGCAACGCGCTGGCTGAGACAACCAGAATACCGGACATGGATTGAGTCAGCCGCTGAAGAGTCTGTATGCGGATGGCGAGAGTGGTCGGCGAAGGGGGCAGCCTTTCGTAAGGCAAAGCCTCCCACTGCGGAAAGCTGCTCGGAGCCTGTCTGTCTGCGGGCAGATAAAAGGCGACGCCTCGTGCAATTTCTGAGGCAAG
>RKSB01000049.1 GCA_007571095.1 K189A clade bacterium
TGAGTGGCGATAGTGCTGCCATGACAGATGCGGAGCGGAGGGCTGTCTTTGAACCGAGTCTTTCAAGCCCTCCATGATGAAACGCTCCGGTGCATTGGAAAGAAGCTTGTGAGTTCGAAGGCATCTCTTTTTGAATACTCCGAAGTCAGTAGCCTCCGGCGTCTATATCGAGTCTCATAAACACGAGTCCACAAATGGTCGGGACGGCAGGATTTGAACCTACGACCGCCACACCCCCAGTGTGGTGCGCTACCAGGCTGCGCTACGCCCCGAGCAGTTGTGCTTGCGAATTTTAAGCGACTTTAGCTGGACGAATTCAGAATATCGTCCAGTTCGACGATCATCTCTCTGACAGCCTGCCTGTATCTGTCGTAATTATCGCTATCGCTCTTCGCCTGGCTACCAAACGACTTCGAGCTGTCGGCCATTCTCTGTCGGGCACCTGTCACCGTAAATCCCTTGTCATGAAGAAGGGATCGAATGTTGCGAATAACCTCCAGATCCTGCTGCTGGTAATAGCGTCGTCCTCGGCGCTTGGATGGACTGAGTTCTTCAAACTCCTTCTCCCAGTAACGCAGGGTATGCGTCTTCACCTTACAGAGCCGGGCGGCTTCTCCTATGGTGAAATAACGTTTCTCTGGAATAGGCGGCAGGTCATTGGATGAATGTTCCACGATGCCTTTACGTTGTAAAAGATTTCTGGGTCGCCGACGAACACCTTTAGCTGCCTGCGACATGTTTATCCACCAAATTTCTTAGTTTTTGCCCGGATCGAAACGTGACCACACGTCTTGCTGAGACCATAACAATGTCTCCAGTCTTGGGGTTACGTCCAGGACGTTCCCGTTTGTCTCTCAACTCAAAACTGCCGAAACCACTCAGCCCTACCTTTTCATTGGTCACCAGAGTTTCGGCAATCTCATCGAAGAAAGCCTGCACAACCTCCATAGCCTCTCGCTTGTTAAAGCCGAGCTGGGCATGGAGCTCTTCGGCTATGCCGGCCTTCGTCAATGTCAGGTCTTTTCCCATAAGTTCTTGTTATTTATCTATTTATGTCTTTATATCTGTTTACTGTTTATATTGCCTGTCTGTCTGTTTGCATCTAACTGTTTATTTATCTTTTAGCTGCTTGTCTGCTTGTCTATGCCCGAATCTGTGCGTGATAATTCCTTTGTAAAAAATCGAGCAGTCGCTTCATTATAGTTTCAACCTCGGCTTCTAACAAACTTCGCTCTACAGCCTGGAATATCAAGCTGATTGCCACGCTCTTTCGGTCGGCATCGACACCCGGGCCCTCATAGAGATCAAACAGATTCGTCTCCACAAGCAGAGATCCGGCC
Source organism: K189A clade bacterium (assembly GCA_007571095.1). GTDB lineage: Bacteria > Pseudomonadota > Gammaproteobacteria > Pseudomonadales > Azotimanducaceae > RKSB01. The sequence continues at coordinate 1,341 of RKSB01000049.1, forward strand.
TGTTGCCGAATCTCCTCTGTCAGCCGCCCAACTGCCACTTGACGATCTACCAGCACTGCAAGATCTCTCCTTATGGAGGGAAACGCGCTGACGGGTCGCGCCTGCAGAAGCTCAGAAGCCGAATGATCTGCCCAGCAAATTTCAAATAAATAAACCGGCTCTCTTATCCCCAGTTCATCCTCTATCCGAGGATGTAAACGTCCCGCTACACCTATATCCGTCCCGTCTTTGAAGACTCTCGCGGTCTGTTTTGGATGCAGAGCAGGGTGAGTGCCGGGCGACCACTCAAAAGACTGGCCCGAAAGAGCTGCGAACTGCTCCAGATCACCCTTCAAGTCGTAAAAATCAACCGGCTCATCGGCAACATACCAGCTTTCAGGAAGACGCCCGCCCGCAATCAACCCGGCAATGTTTTGACCTTGCAACAGGGCACCATCCTGGTCGTATTCGAAAACGCAGCCTGACTCGAACAAACGCACACGTCTCTGCTGACGGTTTGTGTTGTACTTCAACGCCGACAACAGGCCAGGCATCAACGAAGCCCGCATCACCGAACGATCAGGCGTGCTCGGGTTCTTCAACCGAACGGGGCGGGATTGCGGACTGACCCGCTGATGTTCGTCCATGCTGATGAAGGCGTAGGTAATGGCCTCGTGATACCCCAGAGCAGTCAGGGAATTCGCCGGCTTGTCGAATGCGGACGAAGCCTGTAAATCACCACGAAATACCGGCAACTGATAGGGTATCCTGTCGTAGCCATGAAATCTGGCTACCTCTTCAATCAAGTCAATTTCGGCGTGAACATCAAAACGATAACCGGAAGGCGTAACCGAGTAATCGGGCTCCCCTGCACAGGGTTGAACTCGAAAATTCAGCTTTTGCAGAATGTCACAAACCTCCGATGGCTCAAAATTCAGCGCCAGAACTCGATTCAGGCGAGACAGCCGCAAAGGAATCGCGAGCCGAGTCGGTAGATAATCCTCGACCAGGACTTCGGATATGGGTCCTGCCTCGCCGCCAGTGATGTCGAGCAGCAGACGAGTCGCCCTTTCCATTGCCCGAGCCTGCAATTCGTAATCAACACCCCGTTCGTAACATTGAGCGGCATCCGTGCTTAATCCGTAGCTACGAGCCTGACCGGCCAGGGCCAGCGGACTGAACCAGGCGCATTCCAGAAAAATATCAAAGGTCGAAGAGCCTTCTGTGCGAATTGCGGTTTTGCGGCCACCCATGATGCCTGCCAGAGCAATCGGGCCTGATTCATCGGCAATCACCAGCGAGTCCTCTCTGAGTTCGACAAGCTGATCGTTAAGCAGGGTTAACTGCTCGCCATGCAGGGCTTTTCTGACTTCAACAGCACCTCTCAGACTGCTCAGATCAAAGGCATGCAGGGGCTGACCCAGTTCACGCAGCACATAGTTGGTCACATCCACCACCGGATGAAGGGGTCGAATATTGGATCGACGCAACGCCTCTTTCATCCAGTAGGGTGTCTGTGCAGTGATGTCGATGCCCCGAATGATGCGGCCAAGATATTTTGGGCAGCACGCCGGGTCCTTCAGCAGAATCGGGTAAACATCCTCAATGCCCGGCACCACAGGCTCCACTGTTACCAGATTCGCAGTCAGGTCGTTGATCGAGGCAACCTCTCGGGCAATGCCTTCAACGCTCAGGTAGTCAGGACGATTGGAGGCCAGATCGAGATGCAGAATACGATCATCGAGCTGCATCCAGTCCCAGATGTCGGTGCCAACAGGCAGGTTTTCGGGCAGCAGCAAAATGCCTTCGTGGTTGGATGACAACCCGAGTTCCGCCTCCGAGCAGATCACACCCGCACTCATCACCTGTCGAATTTTTCGTGCAGAGACTCGACCCTGTTCGGGCAGGAATGCTCCTGAAGGGGCAAAGGCAACCATGATGTCCGCACGCGTGTTGGGTGCTCCACAAACAACGGTATGATGACCATTCCCGTCGTCCAGAGTGCACAGGAAGTAGCCTTCCTCGTGAGGCTCTGCGGTCAGGATTCGGGCCGCCACAACCTCGCGAAAGGGAGCGGCCGCAGGCTCCACTCGATCAACCGTCAGGCCAAGCTGCGTGAGCTGATCTGCCAGTTCCTCCGAACTGACAGCCGGGTTCACCTTGCGCCTCAACCAGAGTTCACTCAGCCTCACATCCATTGGCTCTTGCTCCGAAATGGAAAAGCGTTGCGCGAATCAGGAGAATTGCTGCAAGAAGCGCAGGTCATTGTCAAAAAAGTATCTTGAATCGGCAATGCCGTGATTCAGGGAGCACAGCCTGTCAACACCGAAACCAAAGGCAAAGCCATCGTAAATGTCGGGGTTCACGCCCGATTTCTCAAGCACATTCGGGTGCACCATTCCACAGCCGAGTACTTCAACCCAGCCGGTCTGCGAACAGACTCGGCAGCCTTTGGCATCACAATGGACGCATTCCATGTCAACCTCGGCTGAGGGTTCTGTAAAGGGAAAGTAGCTCGGACGAAATCTGGCTTGCAGGGGTCGGCCGAAGAACGCCTTCAAAAAACTGAGCAGAGTACCCTTCAGGTGAGCCATGGAAATGCCTTCATCAACCACCAGGCCTTCCACCTGATGAAACATGGGAGTATGAGTGGCATCTGGATCGTCGGCACGATATACCTTGCCGGGACAGATGATTCGCAGTGGAGGCCTGTGCTCCTCCATCGTTCGAACCTGCACCGACGAGGTATGAGTCCGAAGCAGCAGAGGCTGTGTCGAGTCCTGCTCCTGTTGAATATAAAAGGTATCGTGGACGGCTCGCGCAGGATGATGCTCAGGCGTGTTCAGAGCCGTGAAGTTGTGATACTCATCCTCGATTTCAGGACCTGTCTGCACTTGGTAACCGGCGGCGACGAATATGCTTTCGATACGTCTCAGAGTCTGGGTAATCGGATGCAGGCTACCCGCACTCTGTCGTCTGCCCGGCAGAGTAACATCGGTGAGGTCTGCGTTCAGTGCCCGTTCAAAGGCGGCGGCTTTCAGAGTTTCTTTTCTGGCATCCAGAGTGGTCTGGAGTTGTTGCCAGGCCTGATTAATGCGAGCACCGGCGGCTGGTCGCTGAGCGGGCTTGAGCAGGCCGATATTCCTGCGCTCGGCCGTCAGCAGGCCCTTTTTTCCGAGATAGCGTGAGGCAACCGAATTCAAGGTAGCCGGTGTGTCGGCCTTCGCGATATCCTCTTCGGCACGTCGAGTAATTTCATCGAGCGTAGCGGCCATCTTATGCCTTCCCTGATCAGAGACGAAAAGGTTCGTAGCTCTTGTTCAGGCCGACGAAGGAGTGCTCTGCTGTTCCAGTGCCTGCCTGGCTTGTTCGGCGAGAGTTTTGAAGGCTTCCTTGTCAGACACGGCAAGGTGCGCCATGACTCTGCGGTCCAGAGATATTTGCGCCTTTGTCAGGCCGTCAATGAGCCGGCTGTAAGACAAGCCGAATTCGCGAGCGGCAGCGTTGATTCGGATAATCCACAACGCCCTGAAACTGCGCTTGCGTTGACGGCGATCCCGGTAGGCGTACTGACCGGCACGGGTAACCGCCTGGCGCGCCGTTTTGAAGCTGCGGCTGCGAGCAGAACGATAACCTTTGGCGGCACTCAACACCCTCTTGTGACGTCTGCGGGCAGCCACACTTTTTCTTACTCTTGGCATATCAAAATCTCTTTACAGTAAACCGCGCTCGAATGATCAGCCAAGCATCCGCTTGACCTGATTTTGGGCATCGCCCGCCAGTTGCGACAGGCCCCTCAATCTACGCTTACGTTTCGACGGCTTCTTGGTGAGAATGTGATTGCGGTTGCTTTTACGATGCTTGTAACCCGCACCATTGGCCTTAAAGCGCTTTTTTGCACTCGAATTTGTCTTGGCTTTTGCCATTGTCTGTTGCCTCGGCTAAGAGCCTCAAGAAAGCTACTTTGCTTCATTTGAAGAGGTATATTTGTGATCGGCACTAAAGCAGGCCGACTAAAAAGACTATCTGCCCTTTCTCGAATGAGGGGCAAATACCATCGACATCTGGCGACCTTCAAACCTGGGTTCGATCTCCATGACACCATACTCGGCAAGGTCCTTCTCTACTCTCTGCATCATGTCAACGCCCAGTTCACGATGCATGATCTCCCGACCCTTGAAACGCAAAGTCACCTTGGCCTTGTTGCCGTCTTCCAGAAACCGGATCAGGTGCTTCAGCTTGATCTTGTAGTCACCGTCGCTGGTACTCGGCCGAAGCTTCATTTCCTTAAGCTGAATCTGCTTCTGCTTTTTGCGGGCGACAGACCTCGCCTTTTTCTTTTCAAAGACATGCTTGCCGTAGTCCATCACCTTGGCTACGGGCGGATCGGCCTGATCAGCGATCAAAACCAGATCCAGATTTTCCTCGCTGGCAACCGATAATGCTCGATCTCTATCGACCACTCCAATCTGAGTTCCATCCTTTGAAATCAGACGAAGCCTGGGAGCCGTAATCGCCTCGTTTGTTAGTGCCCTCTTTGAACTGCTCTGCGTTCGCATTCGGCCCTAACGCACACCTCTTCTAATGCGCAAATGTATCCTCCTCAAGATTTATTTGAGGCAGTCAGCTTACAGCCTGACAGCAAAAATTTCAAACGGAATTACCGAAGGAATGTCAGGACGACTATCTTCCGTAGATGTCCTGGTAACGAATAACGTCATCTTCGGAAATATGGGCACCCGACTGCACCTCGATGATTTCGAGCGGAGTCCTGCCCAGATTCTCCAGTCGATGCTTGGCTCCCAACGGAATGAAACTGGACTCATTCTGTTGAACAGAGTAGGTCTTGTCGTTACAGGTCACTCGAGCGGTGCCTTTCAGCACAACCCAATGTTCCGCACGGTGGCGATGAGATTGCAATGAAAGGCTCTGGCCGGGATCAACCACTATGTGTTTGACCAGATACCCCTCTCCCGCATCAAGACAGTTGTAGTTGCCCCACGGCTTGTAAACCATGCGGTTGATCTTGTGTTCCTGCCGTTCTGACCGGGCAAGCTTGTCAAGCACAATCCGTACGTCATCGACAGCATGCTTGTTCGCTATCAGCAGGGCATCTGGCGTGTCTACCACGACCAGGTCAGATACGCCGAGTACCGCTACCAGATGAGAACTGGCACGAACATAGCTGTTGCTTGTGTTATGCAGGATCACATCTCCGTGCTTGTAGTTGCCCTCTGCATCCGGCTGCTGGAAGCTCGACAGGGCACTCCACGAACCCAGGTCAGACCAGCCTGTATCCAGCACAACCATCGCAACATTGTCGGCCACTTCCATCACCGCATAATCGATGGAAATCTTCGGCGACTGACAAAAGGTCTCGCCTTCCAGGCGAACAAAGTCCTCGTCGTGACGAACTGACTGCCAGGAAGCCTGAACAGCCTCATGAACCGAAGGTGCATGCCGGGCCAGTGCAGCCAGATAGCCCCGGCTGGAGAAAACAAATACGCCGCTGTTCCAGAAATAATCGCCGGCGGCCAACAGGCTCTTTGCTCGCTCGACATTCGGCTTCTCAATAAAGCATTTCGCCTGAAAGGCGTCTTCGGCCATCGCCTCGCCTCTTTGAATGTACCCATAGTCAGTCGATGGACTGGTCGGCTTCACGCCCAGAGTAATCAGCAGACTTTCGTCCTTTCGGGCGAGGTCAATTGCCTTGCTGAGAGCGGCGGCAAAAACAGCCTCGTCCTCAATGGCATGGTCGGCAGGCAATACCAGCAACACCGGATTTTCGTCTTTCGATGCCTGGCTTTGGGCTGCCAGTGCACCGAGTGCTACGGAAGGGGCTGTGTTTTTGCTCTCGGGCTCCAGCAGGATGGTGGCCGATGAACCGCCTGTATCCTTCAGTTGCTGGGCTACTATGAAGCGATAATCTTCGTGGCAGACGACAATCGGCGGAGCACACTCGACCCTGCTTCGAAACAATCGCTCAAGAGTATTCTGCAGCAGACTGCTCTCGTCTACCAGAGAGATGAACTGCTTGGGGTGGCTTTGCCTTGACAAAGGCCACAGACGAGTACCCTGACCACCGGCCAGCACAATTGGATAAACACTCTGCTGCAAGACTGACTCCTGCCTTAATTCGGTTCTTGAAGGGACATGGGTTTGGCCGGACGACTCCGCCCTGTAGCCTGTGGTGCGTATCGTATACTAAAAGAGACAAATTTACTCTCAAAAAATTCATGGCTCGACCGTCCAATATCACCTCCAGAGCACACTCGATAAAACGTTCGGATCGAGAATCGAGAAACGGCCACAAAGGAGCCGTTCTCTGGTTGACCGGCCTGTCCGGTGCCGGCAAATCCACACTGGCCTTTGCCATGGAAGAGAGGCTGTTTGCACTCGGCTGCCAAGTCTATACGCTGGATGGCGACAATCTGCGCTGGGGCTTAAACCAGGACCTCGGCTTCAGTCACGGCGACCGGACCGAAAATATCCGCCGAGCCGGCGAGGTGGCGGCTCTCCTCGCCAGAGCCGGCCTGATCGCCATCGCAGCCTTTATTTCTCCCTACCAGACCGACCGACAAAATGCACGTAGAGCAGCCGGCGGCTGCTTTCACGAAATCTATGTCAGGGCATCGCTTGATGTGTGTGAATCAAGGGATCCCAAAGGACTTTACAAGAAGGCAAGGCAAGGGCAAATTTCCGACTTCACGGGAATTTCGTCGCCTTACGAACCGCCCGAAAGTCCCGAACTGGTGGTTGACACCGCCAACTCAAATGTCGCTGCCTGCATTGCCAGCATTGAAGCCTATGCAAGTGAACAACTGATTTTTCCGAAGTCCGGTTGACTCGCCGCCGGATTCATTCCGAGAGTGTAGGCACGGGCGGACTTGAACCGCCGACCTCTGCCATGTCAAGACAGCGCTCTGACCAACTGAGCTACGCGCCTTATACTGAGGAAGCAACCTGTCAGGTTATTATAGCTACGAGCGATGCAAGTATTGACGGTCTTTGCGGACTCTGGGAAAAACAGGTTGGCCAGGTTGATAGTGTGCATTAGACAATCATTCGGGTGAATGCATGGACAACAAAAAAGTAACCGCCTGCGTCATTGTCATAGGCGACGAGATACTCTCGGGCAGAACACAGGACAAAAACCTTCAGTGGCTCGCCAGTCTGCTCAATGAACATGGTGTACAGGTCGCCGAAAGCCGGACCATTCCAGACAAGCACCAGACCATCATCGAAACAGTCAACCACTGTCGTCAGAAATTTGATTACGTCATCACCACGGGCGGAATAGGTCCCACTCACGACGACATTACGACGGAATGCATCGCCAGAGCCTTTGGTGTCAAACTCGCCACAAACCCTGAAGTCGAAGCCATGATTCGCAGCCGGCCGGCGGCCAACGAAACCGTCATGCGAGCAAGAATGAAGATGGCACAAATACCCGAGGGTGCCCAGTTGGTGCGTTCCGAAATGGGGCCACCTGGCTACAGGATCGACAATGTATTCGTCCTGGCAGGTATTCCCGGCATCATGCGGTCCATGTCTTCAAGCATGGTCAAAATGCTGTCCGGTGGCATGCCGGTAAAGTCGGTTTCCGTGGATGCTTACCTCACCGAGAGCACTATTGCCGGACCCTTGCAGGACATACAGGACAGGTACGAGGATGTCAGCCTGGGCAGTTACCCCTTCTACAAGGACGAGGTTTATGGCACCAGCCTGGTCATTCGAAGCACTCACCCCGAACACCTCAACCAGGCACACATCGAAGTGCTTCAAATGCTCGACAAATTGAATAGCGGAAAGACCTGAACAAGGTCTCCTTGAATCAGGAAATCAGGGGCGAGGTGGCGGAAACCTTGCCTTTTCCGTAGTAAGCAAAGGTGAGCTGTGCAATGACAGGTGCCAGCAAAATGAGTGCTATCAGGTTGGGAATCGCCATCAGGGCACAGAGGGTTTCCGAAAAGAACCAGACGATTTCAATGCCGGCCCTCGCTCCACCGTCCAGATACAGGGCCAGAGGACCGATCGAGACAACCGCCGAAAACACCACTCGGTAGAACCGAATGCTCTTGTCTCCAAACAGGTACTGGCAACACTTTTCTCCGTAGTAGCTCCAGCCCAGCATGGTGGTGAAACCAAAGACGATCACGCCTGCTGCAACAATGTGATTCGCCCCCGGAAGGACTTCAGACATCGCCGCCTTGGTCAAATCGGCTCCGGTGAGGTCCGGCAGTTCGTGCCAGACGCCTGTAAGCAGAATCAGAAAGCCCGTAATGCTGCAAACAACTATGGTGTCTATAAAGGTACCCAGCATGGCTATCGTACCCTGACGAACAGGATCGTCAGCCGAAGAAGCGGCGTGTGCAATGGATGCGCTGCCGAGGCCGGCTTCGTTGGAAAAGACACCTCGGGCGATGCCGTGGCGAATAGCGGCCCAGACAGCAACACCGGCAAATCCGCCGGTTGCAGCAGTACCGGTGAAGGCACTGGAGATTATCTGCCCGAACACCGTCGGTAAATAATCAATGTGAGTGACAATGACAAGGAACCCGATAAAGAGGTAGGACAGAATAAAGAAGGGCACCAGAAAGGCGGCGACTCCGGCGATTCGGCGAATACCACCAAGAATCACTCCGCCTACCATCAGAACCAGGGCAACGGCAACCACCACAGGGGGCAAGCCATAATCATCCAGGGCGGCGGCGATGGTGTTGCCCTGAGTCATATTGCCTATACCGAAGGCGGCCGCGGCTCCGAAAAACGCATAGAATGCCGCCAGCCGGTACCATTTCTTACCAAGACCATTCTTGATGTAGTACATGGGTCCGCCGATCCGTGAGCCCTCGCTGTCAACCTCTCGAAAGCGCACCGCCAGAACGGACTCGCTGTACTTGGTTGCCATGCCGACCAGAGCGGACATCCACATCCAGAACAGGGCACCCGGGCCACCCAGAGTGATAGCCAGAGAAACCCCTGCGATATTACCCACTCCCACGGTGGCGGAGAGTGCGGTCATCAGGGCGCTGAAGCCGCTGATGCCTTTTTCGGTATCATCCCCCCGGCTCTTCCACAGAAGCCGAAATCCGTAGCCCAGACTGCGTATCGACAGAAAGTTCAGACGTATAGTCAGCAGAATGCCGACACCAAGTATCAGAACAACAGTCAAAGGACCCCACGCAATGTTTGCGAGGTCGGCGAAAAAATCCCTCAGGGAATTCATGCCCTCAGAGAACTCATGTAAGGAGTCAAGAAGTTGAAGAAGCTACACGAAAGACGAATGAAGCGAGCCTTGAAAAGCCCGCCTGCCCGAGCTAACCAGGCACAGGGCAATGACCGCCGGGCGTTCGCCGCTCTCGCTTGTAAAGGCTCAAAAATCAAAAAAACTTCTGCAAGATCAAGGCAAAGATGTAAAAGCCAGCCCTTGAGGAGGGGAAACTCTCCAGAGTCAAGCGGATTCTCCAAAAACCAAGTTACAAAAGCTTGCTTGATGCTATAATGCGGGGATAAACTGAGTCAAGGCTTCAAGCTGGAAAATAGGAGATGTTCTTATGTTTACTGCATTTGGATTACGCAAGGTTATAACAGGACTGGTCGCTGGACTGGCAAGCCTGATAACGGGCTCATTGATCGCCCAGACAGACGAGTCGTCAGAGGATGACTCGTCCAGAAGCGGCAAGATGATAGAAGAAATAGTGACGATCGGTACTCGAATCGATGACCGACTCGCGCTTTACTCTCCGGTGCCCGTCGATGTTCTGGATACTCGGGAACTGATCGAAACAGGCCAGACCGAGGTTGGACGCATGATTCAATCGCTGGCCCCCTCCTTCAATTTTTCCAGTTCGTCCATCAGTGATGGCACAGATGCGTTAAGGCCAGCCACTTTGCGCGGGCTGGGTCCAGACCAGTTGCTGGTTCTGGTCAATGGCAAACGCCGTCATGGCAGTGCTCTCCTGCATATCAACAGCTCCGTCGGACGAGGCACTTCAGGCACAGATTTGAACGCCATTCCGCAAATCGCCATTTCAAGAATTGAGATACTGCGTGACGGTGCTTCGGCCCAGTATGGTTCAGATGCCGTCGCCGGAGCCATCAACCTGGTGCTGGCCAACTCTCCCGAAGCCAACCGACTCAGCCTTCACTATGGTGAGTATTCAGAGGGCGATGGTGAAAATATAGCCATCAGCTTTCTGCGCTCAGGAAGCATCGGCGAAGAGGGGCTCTGGAATCTGGCACTGGAATACCGTGATCGAGACTACACCAATCGAGCCGGCCCAACCGGCGTCTGCCAGTATAGTTGCACACGGATGACAAACGCAGCCGGCGAGAGCGTCCAGGTTACCGCTGACCCCAGAGAAATCAATTTCAATCGAATCAACTTTCGAGTAGGAGATGCGGCGTCCGAGCAGTTTTCGGGTGCTCTCAACATCGACCTGCCGCTGAACGAAAAGGTCAACTTCTACCTGTTTACTACCTTCAGCCAGCGGGATAACACTTCCGCAGGCTTTTATCGAAGGGCCAACCAGTCGTCTCGTAACCCCAGTCTTCGGTCCGATGGACTTCCGGTCAACAACGGAGAGGCTTATATAACCGACGGATTTCTGCCCATGATCGAAACCGACATCACTGACTACTCAGTCGATTTCGGATTTGACGGGCAAGTGGGCGACAGTGCTTGGAAATGGGACGCTTCGTTGGGCTACGGCTTCAACGAATTCAGTTTCGGTGTTGCCAATTCACTCAACGCCTCTCTGGTTGCAAGTTCAGGTGCCAGCCCTCGAAAGGCCGACTCGGGTGGCCTGTCGCTTAGCCTGATCACGGCCGAAGTGAGTTTCCGCAAACCTCTCAGTTGGGGGCACGCCGCCTTCGGAGCAGCCTTCCGACAGGATCGCTTCGAACAGGAAGCAGGCGAGTTATTGTCCTACAACGACTATGACGGACCGGGCGGTGCGTCAGGCGGTATTCAGGTTTTTCCAGGCTACCGTCCGAGAAATGAGATAGACAAGGATCGTCAATCCTTCGCCGGTTACGCCGATATCGAATGGAATGTGTCAAACAAACTGAATCTGGGTGGTGCCCTGCGCTACGAGCATTACAGTGATTTCGGCGACACCTTCAACGTCAAGGGCACTCTGTTGCTGGACCTGGCGGAAGCGATCTCTTTAAGAGCTGCCGTCTCCACCGGCTTTCGTGCTCCCAGTCTGTCGCAGTTGTATTTCAGTAGCGTCAGCACTCAATTCATCGCCCAAGGAGGAGTTGCGACAGCCTTTGAAGTCGGCCTTTTCCGAAACAATGACACGCTGGTTCAACAGCTTGGCATCCCCGAACTCAGCGAAGAGAGTTCTCTCAACTACAGTGCCGGTATCATTCTGCGGCCACTGCCTTCGCTGGCCATTACCATCGACTACTATCGAGTTGATGTTGAGGATCGTATCGTGGTCAGCAACCAGATACGTCCGGGCAATGATCCCTTCCTCGATGCAGCACTTGCGGCAGCCGGTGCCAACCGAGGACAGTTTTTCCTGAACGCAGCCGACACCGAAACTTCAGGAATTGATCTGATGGGCGAATACACGTTTGGATTCTTCGGCGGCGGTGAGTTGACTCTGACCTTTGGTGCCAACTTTACCGAAACCGAAATATCCTCGCTGAAACCTCCCGCCAGCCTGTCTTCTGTGGCGAATATTCAAACCCTGCTCTTTACTCGTCGAGACCAGTCGATTGTCGAGGAGTGGCAGCCGGAATCAAGGATCAATCTGGGTGCGGCCTATGCTCGGGAAAATTTCAATGCGTCAGTCAATGTCAGGAGGTACGGCTCCTACGCAGTCACCCAAAGCAGTGGCTTCCGGCAGAAATATTCAGCCAAGAATACGGTTGACTTGCGAGTTTCATTCTCGCCTGCAAAGAGACTTACGCTCACCCTTGGCGGTAACAATGTGACCGACGAGCTTCCTGATCGTAACCAGGTAGAGACTCGTGGTGGAACGATCGTCGATGGCAGCGGCAACCTCGTTGTCGACTCGACAGGCGTATTTCCATACCCCAGAGCAGCAGCACCCTTCGGATTCAACGGTGCTTACTGGTACTTCGGCGTAAACTGGAGCCTGTGACAGGAGCCCGTTCGGCTTCGCTAGAGTGTTTCGGCTGAAGGGCGTTTCTTCGCCAGAACATCTTCAAGCAGCCACAGCCGATCCTGCCCCCAGGCCAGAGTAGCCG
>RKSB01000193.1 GCA_007571095.1 K189A clade bacterium
GTCATGAATCATTACGAAATCGTGCTTCTGGTGCACCCCGACCACAGCGAACAGGTCCAAACCATCATCAAGCATTGTTCCGGCATTGTCAAAAACACGCAGGGCAAAGTGCACCGCATCGAGGACTGGGGTCGCCGCCAGTTAGCCTATCCCATTGCCAAGGTCCACAAGGCTCACTATGCGTTAATGAACATTGAGTGCACGCTCAGGGCTCTTGAGCAGTTAGAAGAATTTTTCCGACACAGCGAGATTGTCTTGCGTCAGATGATTCTGGCAGTATCAGAAATCCGCACAGAGCCCTCGCCTGTAAAGTTGCAGGAACAAGAGCAGGAAAAAGACTCTCGGCAAGAAACTTCATCTGCGGGCTAGGACAGTCATCATGAGCAAACATCCTTCTGACGGCCATCAGGTCAAAAAATCATCCGGCGATTGCGAGGTCGATTACAAGGACATCAAAACCCTGAAACGTTACATCACAGAAACAGGCAAGATCATGCCCGCACGCATTTCCGGCGTGTCAGCCAAGTACCAGCGCCGGCTTTCCAAAGCCATCAAAAGAGCCAGATATCTGGCACTGTTGCCTTATACCGACCGGTATAACTAAAAAGAGCAGGGTTTCGGGTTAAAGCGAAAGCAATGAAATGAAAGTCATTCTCACTGAACGGATCAGAAAACTCGGCGATCCAGGGACGGAGGTAGAGGTCAGGAACGGCTTTGCCCGCAACTACCTCATCCCTTACGGAAAGGCCATTCGGGCAAACAGGGAAAACAGGGCACGTTTCGAAGCCATGCGTTCCGAACTCGAACAACGCATGCAATCTGAACTCGCCGACGCCCGAAAGACAGCGGAGCAGCTAGAGGGAAAAACGCTCGAAATTCCGGTCAGGGTCAATGCCGAAGGCGGGTTGTATGGCTCAGTGGGTACAGTGGAAATCGCCAATGCGATTCATGCTTTAAGCGGAGCTTCTGTGAGCAAAAACGCCATTCGGCTCAACGACGGTGCTCTGACCGAACTGGGACAATACGAAATCGTCGTTTCACTCCACGCCGACCTGGCGGTGACAGTCGAAGTGGTTTTGACAGAGGAAGCATAGAGCCTCTGCTTCAACAGATCGAAAGCCGGCCCTGCAATCATCGGCGGCGAGTCGGCTGACCAATGGGAGAGCAGGCCAGCCGATCCCGACAGCTTTAGAATTTTATCGCCCATGTCCGAAACCAGTCCCCAGATTCCGCCGGCCAGCAACCTTCCGCACTCAATCGAAGCCGAGAGGGCAGTACTTGGTGCCTTGCTTCACGGAGACAATGTCGCCCTGGATATCGCCTTTGATCGACTGGAAGGGAAGCATTTCTATCGCCCCGATCATCAAATCCTCTTCGAAGTCATGATGTCTCTTCGAGAACGCAATGAACCGATCGACGGGCTGATTGTAACGGAAGAACTGAAGCAAAAGGGTTGGCTGGAAAGCAAAATCGGAGCCTGGTATATCCTCGATTTGACGGAGAATGTCGCCGAGCTGTCGAACATCGACTCCTATGTCAACATTGTTCTTGAGCGAGCGACCTTTCGGCTGTTGATTGAAGCCGCCCAAAACATCGCCGCCTCCGCCTTCAATGCACAGGGTCGCGACAGCCAGAAGCTGCTGGATGAAGCAGAGGCCCTGATTTTTTCCATTGCCAAGGGGCATGACCAAAGCAGTATGCCCGAGCAGATCGGCAATGTTCTGGCCATAGCGGTTCGGCATATTGAAGAACTCTACACAAACAAAAAGGCCACAACCGGCCTGGCAACTCCCTTTCCTGCTCTGGACAGATTAACCGGCGGGCTACAGCCCGCCGACCTGATTGTGATTGCGGGCAGGCCCTCTATGGGCAAAACCAGCTTTGCCCTGAACATCGTTGAGCATGCACTCAACCAGCCAGACGAAGACCTCAAGCCGGTACTGTTTTTTTCGCTCGAAATGCCCGCCGAATCGCTGGCCACTCGAATGCTGTCATCCCTGTCCCGAGTGAATTTCAAGAACTTGCGCGAGGGCACGTTACAGGACGATGACTGGGCAAAACTCAACGGAGTCCTCGCCGACCTGAGCGAGAAACCCTTTTTTATCGATGACAGTTCAACCCTGACCGCCCTGCAGATGCGCTCCAAGGCCCGCAGGATTGCGAGCAAGTACGGCAATCTGGGGCTGATCGTCGTTGACTATTTGCAGCTGATGCACACGCACGCCGGTTTTGTTCAAACGAACAGAGAGAGCAGGGTTCAGGAAATATCCGAAATATCCCGTCAACTCAAGGCTCTGGCCAAGGAAATGAGATGCCCTGTCATTGCACTCTCCCAGCTCAATCGAAGCCTCGAAAGACGCGAAGACAAAGAGCCTGTGATGTCCGATCTGAGGGATTCGGGGGCGATCGAACAGGATGCCGATGTCATTTTGTTCATTTACCGTGACGAGGTTTACAACAAAGAGGCGGAAAAGGGCAAGGCCAAGATTCTTCTCCGAAAACAAAGAAATGGCCCGATAGGGGACTTTGAACTCGAGTTCAAGGGCAACCTGACTCGCTTCGAAGCGAGTCAGGAATACGAAGACTCGGACTACTATTGAGACAGCCACTCATCGAACAGCCTGCGCAGACGCTTTGTCGGTGATCAAGTCGATAAACCACCCCGACAAAGACATATCCAGTAAAATACAACCCCTTCCCCTTCACCCAAGGAACCGAATGTCTCAGAGTGCAGAACGAATTGACAACCCGCTGGAATCCAGCCAGGAAGCCTCGCTGTCGGAATTTGACCCGACTCTGTCGACGGCGATTCAGGCCGAGGCCGTCCGACAGGAAGAGCAGATCGAACTGATCGCCTCGGAGAACTACGCCAGTTCTCGAATTCTGGAGGTACAGGGCAGTATTCTGACCAACAAGTATGCAGAGGGCTATCCAGGAAAACGTTATTACGGCGGCTGTGAACATGTCGACACCATTGAGCAGTTGGCCATTGAGCGAGCCAGGCAGCTTTTTCAAGCCGATTACGTCAATGTACAGCCCCATTCGGGCTCTCAGGCCAATGCCTCCGCCTATCTGGCCCTGCTTTCGCCGGGAGACACTATTCTGGGCATGGACCTCAGCGCCGGCGGCCACCTGACGCATGGTGCCAGTGCCAATTTTTCCGGCAAGCTGTACAGGTCCGTAAGCTACGGAGTCGACAACAAAACCGGCCTGATTGACTATGAAGAGGTGGCGGCACTGGCCAGAGAACACCGTCCCAACATGGTGATCGCCGGATTTTCTGCCTACTCCAGAGTGATCGACTGGGAGAAATTCCGTGCGATTGCCGACTCAGTCGGGGCCTGGCTACTGGTTGACATGGCACATGTTGCCGGGCTTGTGGCCGCCGGACTTTATCCAAATCCGGTGCCTGTTGCCGATGTGACCACTACGACGACTCACAAGACGCTCCGTGGTCCTCGTGGCGGCATGATTCTCGCTCGTGACAATGCCAAACTGAAGAAAAAGCTCAACTCGGCACTGTTTCCAGGCACACAGGGCGGCCCTTTGATGCATGTGATAGCGGCCAAGGCACTGTGTTTTCTGGAAGCATCGACCGAGGATTTTCGTCGTTACCAGCAACAGGTGGTTGACAACGCCGCCTGCCTGGCTTCGGAACTCATGAATTTAAATTATAAAATTGTTTCAAATGGAACAGATAATCATTTGTTTTTATTAGACTTAACGGATAAGGAAATTACCGGAAAGGCAGCCGAGAATGCCCTGGAATCCGCCCATATCACCGCCAACAAAAATACGGTTCCCGGCGAACTCAGATCGCCCTTTGTGACCAGCGGTTTGCGCATAGGCACGCCGGCAGTCACTCGGCGCGGCTTTCGAACGGCGCAAATGAAAAAGCTGGCGCGATTGATGCACCAGGTGCTGTCCCACATTGACGATTCGACCGTAATAAATGCAGTCAAGTCAGAAGTCCTCTCGCTCTGCCGCTCATACCCTGTTTACAAAAAACCGGCTTGACCGGCAAAGCCCTCGCGATCGACTGAAAGAAGGTTTTTTGAGTCAGTCTGAGGACCGAACAGAAAACAGGGACCCATGACAGCGACCTGTTCAAACACCGACCTTGTTTACCTCAGAGAAGCGATAGAACTGGCGAAAAAGGGGCTGTATACCACCGACCCCAACCCCCGAGTCGGTTGTGTGATTGTGCACAAAGGTGAGGTTACAGGCCGTGGATGGCATCAGTACGCCGGCGGACCTCACGCCGAGGTGGTTGCCCTTAAACAAAGTGCTGGACGGACTTGCGGGGCAACTGTTTACACAAGCCTTGAGCCCTGTGTTCATCAGAACCTGACCGGTCCCTGTACCGGGGCTTTGATCCAAGCCCGAGTCAAAACAGTGGTGGCGGCAGGGACTGATCCGAATCCGCGAGTGGCGGGCAAGGGCTTTCAGCGGCTGAGAGAGGCCGGCATTGAAGTTCTACCGAATCTTCTGCCGAAAGAGGCTGTCCTGCTGAACCCGGGCTACTACAAGAGATTGCAGGCTTTTCGTCCTCTGGTCAGGCTGAAAATGGCCGCCACTCTCGATGGACGAATCGCCGATGCTCAAGGACAGAGTCAGTGGATCACCGGAACGGAAAGCAGGGCGGATGTTCAATACTGGCGGGCACGCAGCTCGGCCATCGTTACAGGCAGCGGTACGGTCATGCATGACAATCCAGCACTCACAGTCAGAGATTCCCGATTTGCCTGCAAGCATCCGGTCTGGGCGAATGGTCTCAGACAGCCCCTGCGAGTGGTGCTTGACCGAAGAAAACAAATCAGCAAAAAAGCCCCTGTGTTTCAGGGTCCCGGGCAAAGCCTGTGGCTGACCACCCGGCCGCGGGTCGATACTCCCGAAACCGTGGAACTACTGGTCGATCACGACTGGAGACCCTCGCGAGTGCTTGCTCGTCTGGC
>RKSB01000207.1 GCA_007571095.1 K189A clade bacterium
GCAGCCTTAGAGTATTCAAGTGCCTTTTTGAGAGCCTTAAGCTTGAGGTTCTTGGACTGACCGTACCAGACAGAGGTCAATCTGGAGTCTGCATTTAAGCCGCGTTCATGATCTGTGAAATAGGTCACAGCGTTAAAAACGTTCCACCAACTACCCGGCCTATGCTCATGACCAGGGCTGGTTTCAATCAACTCGTGCACTCTTTTGGAAGGATTAGAAAGCTCATGCAATTGGAGCGGCCTGCTTTTTGCTTCCTCGATAAAGCTGTCAGGGTGAGAGTAAGGCGGAAACAGATCGTTCAAGTATTCAAACACTTCTGCTTCCTCGTAATTTTTCTTACCTAACGCTTCGGCCGTTTCTTTGTACGCATAGAACTTCACGTTCGCAAGACCCATAAGATGCTTTACCTCATCGGCGTCGAACTCCGACCTGTGGTTCAGCTTAACGGCATTCTGGCTTTTCGTGTCGAGAGACAGAGTCAACGTGTTGTTGCATACCACCCTGATGGGGGTGAATCGTACGTTAATTGAATGCCCGAACTTATGAGGATTGGAAAAAAGAAGATATGAGTCAACCTGGTCGCCGCCAAACAATTCAAATTTTTCGTTTACTTTGGCGAGGACCCAAACGATTTTACCGTTCTGCAGGGACCCAGCTGTATGCATCTGCATGCCACCGGTCTTGCAAAAATCATAAAAAAACTCAAACGCCTCAGCATTTTGACAAGGCTTCCAATGAATACCAACAATATCCAAAACGGTATTGTCAGAAGATCTGACGAGTGCCTTCTTGTCAGGGATGAGTAGCCCTTCAGAGGTTTTGATGGGCTGCTCTTCAACAACCCAGTCAAGTTGTGCGGCTCTCCGCATTTCAAGTGGGGCGAGGTTATCAGCTACTTTTGTACCAAGACCATGCCAGGGTACTTCGCCTGCATAAGCCATCGTTTCTACGTTATGTGCCATATCATGCTCCTCAATCAATTTTCATAGACAAATAGAAGGTCATTGCTACCTTCTATCACTTTCTATCTTCCTTCAGCCCTCAGCGAAACCTGTCCGTGAGAGGATCCCCAAATCCACGCTAAACGCACCCACTCGCTGAACGATATACTCCTCTTTCGGGATACTCCTCTTTCGAGTCAGCAGACCCGCCCGCCTTGTCGGCATCAATCATCGTGTCGAAAAGGCCGATGAGCCTCCCATCGTATACAACGACGTACTTTCCTCTACTGGTGGAGTCGAATGACATCTTCTGGAATGTGGAATGCCAAATAATTCCTCCCAACATAATCGTACTCGCTACTCATAAACCCTTCCCGAAAGAAGCACACAAGAACCAAGTCCAGCATGCCGGTTCATGCCTTTTACAGTACCAATCTTATATCAGTACCAAGGGTACCAACAGTAATATGTGACCGCTTCAGGTTGAGTTTCTGACTGTGCGTTTGGTAAGAGATTTGCCCTGGCCTCATTGAAGCCGAGTCCGGTTGCCTGATTTGGTACTCTGGAGAACAGATTGCCTTATCCGCAGGCAAAATCGGACAGGCAGCCGGCGCGACCGACGGAGGATGAGATGACGATGACCGAAGCAGAGTGGGACGAGATGATTAGACGCTGGCGCGCGTTGCCTCTGGAGGAACGTCAACGCCGCCATCTGGAGTCGATTCCACGGCACGTAGCCAACTCCATGGCGATGGAGGGCGAGCCAGTGAGCGAAGAGTGGATTCGGGAAAGGCTCGCCGAGCTTATTCAGCAACGTGCTATGTCAAAACCGGATTCGGAGTCCTGAGCTATTCGGAACTCACACCTCTGCTTGCAGGGCAGGTGTACAGCGAAATAAGCTCGTATAAAACAGCCGATGACCTGGCTACCTGATTTATACAGCACCAGCCATCAAAGTTGAGGACGCTACGCAGGTCAAATCGGATCTGCTTCATATCAATTCGGTCAGGCTCCTGACTCTCCAAAATTTCCAAAAGAGGTTATATAGAAATTTTCTTTATAGTTTTCGTATAACTATATGTTTGGCCCCTGACCCGAAACCCTGCCAACAGCCTCGTCAAAACCCGCAAGCTCCTGAGTACAGATCGCATGGCCCGCACAGCAAAAAACCAACATCAAAAGCGCAAAAACACCCACAGTCCCCACTGGTCGGCTCAATTAAAAGCCACCAGAGCCCACAATTTGCATTAGGCTGGCTTCTGGTTTATAGTACTTGGCTAACTTTTGGGCAGGGTAGCGGGAAGGACTCGTCTTTCCTTATAACTAACAAGTAACTAATAAGTAAAAGGCCCATTAAACGCAACTCTTTGGAGGTATTTCGTAACCATGTTTTCACGATCCGCTTGCGCTTGTTATCTGGTGACCTGTGCTATCTGCTTTCCGGTTGCAGCAGAGACCGATGAGGACGAAAGCCTCCCCATCAGGGAGGAGATGGTCGTCAGCGCGCCCTTCAGCAAAGCCCATCCCGAAACCGCATTGCCGGTTGAGGTGCTGTCCGGCGAAGAATTGAACAAGCGGGTTACCGGTACGCTGGGAGAGACTCTTAAAAACCAGCTGGGCGTGCACAGTGCTTCGTTTGGCCCCGGTGTTGGGCTGCCGATTATTCGGGGTCAGTCGTCCTCTCGCGTTCAGGTTCTGCAAAACGGCCTCAACATCAGCGATGTCTCAACCAGAAGCCCGGATCATGCCAACAGCCTTGAGCCTTCGCTCAGCGAGCGCATCGAGATCATCAGAGGGCCGGCCACCCTGCTTTACGGTAACGGTGCGATTGGCGGCGTGGTCAACGTCATCGACGGACGCATTCCAGAATCAAGCTACGACAAGACCGAGTTCATCCTCGAGTATTCTCGCGGAATGTCTGTCATCGGCAACCGGACGGCAGTTGGGCTGCAAACCGATCTGACCAATGCAGACCAGGCGGTGTTCAAGCTGGGCACCTCCTTCGGGCCCCTGAACCTGCATATTGACGCTTTCATCCGTGACAACGACGACATCGAAATTGACGGCTTCGCAATTGACGAAGCATCGCTGGAGGTTCTCGAGGAAAGGCTTGGTCATAACGAGGAAGAAGAGGAAGAGATCGTCAATTCAAACGGTTTTATCGCCAATTCGGATGCCGAAGCGTCCGGTGCCACTTTCGGTCTTTCGTTGACTGGCGAAAGGGGTTTCATAGGGGCGGCCGTCAATGTCTTCAACAACGACTACGGGTTGCCGCCTGGATCGCACGTACACGCACACGGGCATGAAGAGCACGGGCATGAGGAGCATGGACATGAGGAGCACGGGCATGAAGAAGAAGGGCACGAGCATGCAGAAGAAGAGGAAGGCCAGGCATTTGTTCGTATCGACATGGAACAGCTTCGCTTTGACCTGCGTGGTGGTCTCGACTTCGACGACAGCTGGGTTCAGCAGATCAGGGGATATATCAGCTACACGGACTATGAGCACGATGAAATTGAAATAGAGGCTTCCGGCGAGAGTATCGCCGGCACCCTCTTTCAGAACGAGGGGCTGGAAAGTCGGTTCACGCTGACCCACAAGCTCTTCGGAGATGCATGGACGGGCGTGATCGGCCTTCAGTACACAGACAGTGAATTTGAGGCCATAGGAGAAGAGGCCTTTATTCCTCGCACCGAAGAGTCTCGCTTCGCCCTGTTTCTGGTCGAACGTCTCGAAACCGGTCGCTTCACCTGGGAGTTTGGCGCGAGGGTTGAGAGCATTGATCTGGAGCCGGCAGGCTGTAGTGCTTCGGAGCAAGGTGTTACGGCATCTGCCAGCCTGCTGGCCGATGTAACTGCCGACAGCAACGTCATGGTGGCCTTGTCGCACTCGGAACGCGCACCCGCTGTAGAGGAACGTTATTCCAACATCAATGCCGGCAACTGCACCCCTCTTGCCGAGGATGACCAGGTGCTGCATGCCGCCACTGCACTGTTTGAGGCGGGCGATCCCGACCTCGGCCTGGAGACTTCGCTGAATGTCGAACTGGGTTATCGCAAGTATTTTGGCAACTGGAATGCAGAATTCAGCATCTATCACAACGAGATCAGCGACTACATCTACCTCTCACTTGTCGATGACGAGCGCGGGTTCTATACCGCAGAGGACGCCACTTTCTTCGGTATCGAAGGGAAGATTGGTATTCCGATTCTGAAGAATTCCGCCGGTGAAACCGAGATTGGTTTTCGAGGTGATTATGTCGAGGCTGAATTCAGCAATGGCGATGTCGTTCCGAGGATTCCGGCTGGCCGACTGGGCCTGCATCTGTCTCACTTCACCGACCGGTGGTCGTTTGATGTTGGCCTGACTCACATATTCAGTCAGGACGAGATCGCCTTTCTGGAAACCAAGACACCGGACTCGACACGGCTTGAGGTCTATGGCGATTACCGCTGGCAATTCAAACAGGGCTCCGAACTGGTGCTGTTCTTCCGAGGTACCAACCTGCTTGACGAAGCACTTCGCAACCACACGTCTTTTCTCAAGCACTATGTTCCTGAGCCGGGCCGTGGAGTAAAGGTCGGCCTTCGCTTCACTCTCTAAGACGTACCGAGACAGCTTCGCTTCGTTGCGAAGGTTCAGGTTTCGGCGACGAGCCGGCACTCCCGGCTCTCTGATGTGCCGAGGTGGCCCCTCAGCCTTGTCGCCAAGGTTGAGATACCGGCACGGCGAGCGGTACTTTCGAATGCGTGATTGCCTCGCTTGCAGGATCAAAGCGGCTGTTGCAGAAGGTCCCGTATTGGATTTGGGACGTTTGTGCCTTGGAATTGGTGGCATTTACGCACAAGCCTTATGTATTGCAGGGCTTGGAAGCCGCTCTGAAGCCCACAGAATCAAGGTGCTTTAACCTCTGAAGCGGAACACCCGCGCAACAACGAAGCGCAAGCGAAACCACAAAGCACCCCACTGCTTCGGGCGTCTGGTTCAAAATACCTTGTACACTCAA
>RKSB01000030.1 GCA_007571095.1 K189A clade bacterium
TGCTCGCCGGTGGTACAGCCAACACCATGAGTCAGTTCTGAAGTTTCGGCAAGCCGAGCCAGAACCCAGGGAATTCAGGAGAACAGGAACTCCGATCTGTTGGGTGCAAACAGTTCGAGTACAAAAAGCATCGCCGATCGAGGCCAGAGAGTGAAATTGTGATTCCTGTCGGTGGTGTACCAGGCACCGCAACCGCCGTCAAAAGTCATTCTCTTCATGTCCTTCTGCAACCGTTCATTGTAACCATCGGTGAAGTCGGCCTTTGGCTCAAGGCAGTTGTAGCCTTCTCTCTCGGCCAGCATCAGGCACTTGATCATGTAATCCACCTGAGATTCGATCATGATCAGTGCCGAGGTGTGGCCAGTGATACTGTTGGGTCCGAGCAGCATAAAGAAATTGGGAAAATTCGGCACCATGACCGTCCGAAAAGACTTTATTCCATCGGCCCAGGCCTGGCTCAAAGGCTTGCCTTCCCTGCCCCTGATGGCCACCTGATCGGCAATACTGATCGGGTGAAAGCCGGTGGCCTCAATAATGACATCAAGCGAATGATGCTGGCCGGTCTCATCCCGAATACCGTCCTTGTCGACAGACGAAATGGCATCAGTTATCAACTCAACATGTGGCTGGTTGAAGGTCGAGAAGTAGTCGTCAGAGATGCACCTTCTTTTGCAGCCAACCTCATAGTCGGGAGTCAGCTTCTTTCTGAGTTCGGGGTCCTTGACCTTTCTTTCCAGATAGCCAAGCGAAAGCCGGGCACTCCTTCGGTTCATCCGGCTGTCGCGCCTCAACGAAAGCATGCCCAGAATGTCCAATCTCAGCCAGAGACGCCAGCGATTGAGCCTCATTAACCAAGGGTGCCGGCGGTAAAGTGCCTGACGCGACTCGGGGATTTTGTGAGCAATTCTCGGAAAGACCCAGGCGGCCGACCGCTGAAACACCTTGATGCTGCTGGCCTGATCGGCGATGGCAGGGAGAACCTGTACGCTACTGGCACCAGTGCCTATAATACCCACCCTCTTGCCTTCGAGCGAACAGTTGTGATTCCACTCTGCGGTGTGGAATCTGTCGCCGGCGAAGCTCTCCAGACCTTCAATGTCAGGGTGTTTGGGTGAGTGCAGGCCGCCGAGTCCGCTGATCAGGACGCTGGCTTCAATACGTCTTCCGTCGGTCAGGCGAATTTGCCAGTAGCGACCATCAAACTCGGCTGACTCGACTTGAGCATTGAGTTGAATGTGAGAGGCCAGATGGTACTTGTCCACACACATTTGGCAGTAGTCATGGATCTCTCGGCCTGAAGGGTAAAAATGCGGCCAGTCCGGTTTGAGTTCAAACGAAAAAGAGTAGAGATGAGCCGGTACATCACAGGCGATGCCGGGGTAGGAATTATCCCGCCAGGTACCACCAACACCGGATGCCTTCTCGAGCACGATGAAATCGGTAATCTGCTTTTTGCGCAGACGAATGGCGGCGCAGATACCCGACAAACCGCTCCCCATAATCGCTATTCGAACGCGCACGGGCGAAGTTGCCGAAGAAGTCTGGGCCGAGGATGAAGCCTGATCCATAGTGTCGTTGCAGGAGGCCGCTCTTTTTAATCGGACAACTGAATTATAGCTCAAGTCTCCAGATGGGTCGTGTCGTTAAAAGTCCGAACAATAATCCTGTCCTGATGCAGCACTATTCGAGTGAGAGAGGCATTGCCTGCTCCGACAAAGGCAAAGGGTCGAGCACCGGTGGCATGAGACAGGATATGACCTATCACGCCGCCGTGTACCACCGCCAGCACCATCTGACCCGAATGGGCTGCCTGAATTCGGTGAAGTGCTGCCACCAGCCGAGTTCTTAGCGAATCGTTGGATTCGGCACCCGGAATGACATCCCACCGCTGCTCCTCATGGAATTTTTTTGACATCACGGGGTCGCGCTCATGCTCCTTGATGCGAAACATACCCCCTTCCCATTCGCCCAGATGAACCTCGCGCAGGTCAGGGTCGATTTGAGGCGTTAATTTCAGCTTTTCAGCAAGCGGAGTCGCAGTCTGCAGGGTTCTTCTCAGGCTGGACACATAAATGGCCTGAATCGGTTCAGTCTGTAGCCGGGCAGCCAACAACCGCGCCTGGTGCCAACCCTCTTCGTGCAACTCGGGATCGGACTGACCCTCTTTCATCGGAAAGGGTTTGTTCGGGTCAAAAGCCGCAGATTCGCCATGCCGTGCCAGTAAAAGATCGGTCGCACCGGCGGGCATCTCAAATCGCCTTTGACGGTAAACTTTAGCCATAATAGTTCCAGTAATGAAAAAGCAGTTTACGAAAAACTCTCCTTCAACTCGGAGCGTTGAAGGCTCGCAAATCTAAATGCAAATGAAAATAAATCTTGTTTTATGTTTTGTTTTTTGTTAAAAATCATGACATCTGCCCGTGGCGAGAGAAAGACATGAGTGAATCTTCCGAACCATCCTCTGAACAACCGACAGAAAAGCCTTCAAGGCTGGTCTGGGATCTGCCGACTCGACTGTTCCACTGGCTGCTGGTCGGGTCGGTGCTGGTTTCCCTTGTCACTATAGAGATAGGTACGGTGGATTCAATGACCCTGCACATTTACGCCGGCTATCTCGTGTTGACACTGATTCTGTTTCGCCTGGCATGGGGAGTATTCGGCACCTTTCATGCACGTTTTGTGAATTTTCTCAAGGGTCCGGCTTCGGTTCTTGCCGATCTGAAAAGTCTCTTTCGTAAAGACAAACCACACACAGAAGGCCACTCTCCGGTCGGCGGCTGGGCGGTCATGGTCATACTGCTGGTGCTTCTTGTACAAGCCGTGTCAGGGCTTTTCGTTGCTGATGAAATCTATTTTATGGGCGGGCCAATGGCGGACATGGTGGAAGACACCGCCGCCGGCAAATGGTTTGAGCGTGTACACCACTACAACGGCGAAATAGTCATTCTGGTCGTGCTTGTTCTCCACATGAGTGCTGTAACCTTTTATCAGCTTCGGGGTGATCCCCTCATCAATGCGATGTGGCACGGCAAAAAGCCCGAAGCGACTCAGTACATCGAATCCAGTTCTCTTGCACTGGCAGCCAAACTTTTCCTGCTGGCAGCATTGATAGTCCTTATGGTGGTCAATCTGCCTTGAAGCGGTCGTGGCAGCCCTTGCAACCACGCCCGACTCTTTGAAAGGCCCGAGCAAAATCCTGTCTGTTGCCGCTGGCCGAGGCCTCAACCAGAAGGGCTGTATCATCGATGAAATCATCGATAAGCCCCTGAAACTCGTCAAAATTCTCCCAAATCTCAGGCAGGGCATCGGTCTTTCCTTCCTGCGTGTTTTCGGCAAACAGATCGGGAGTCAGAGCCGCCAATTCAGACAGCCCCCTTGCCAGTGCCGGAAGATCATCGGTGTGAGGCACATCACCCTTCAATATGCTCGCTATCGCCCCCGTATGCTTGCCGATACCGCCATAAATAGCCTGCCGATACTTGATTAAATCCTCGTTGGCCGAAGCGGACAGGCTCCAGGCGAAGGTACTCACGAGGATAAGGCAGGCGAGCAAGCGGCTTCGATGGTGAGTATTAGTCATATTGTCTCTCCGAAAGAATGCAGAAAAGGTTGAGGACATTCGCCCAAAGGGGCGAGTGCGTAACTTATAACACATCAGAACCGAATGAACAGCCTTGATTTTTTCGTCACGAGTCTTTTTGGAACCAGGGCAGGCTCGGATACAGGCTGTTTTCCATACCCAGGGATGTCGGCGATGCCGAAGAATGGAGGAAAGCGGACGAATATTCCGCTATAGTGGGTGGCAGTTTTGGCTTACGGGGTTGTGGCAGTGTCAGAGGACAAGGAGAAGAGTTTTGAGGCCAACTTGAAGGCGATTGAAGATATCGTCCATCGGCTGGAAGAGGGTAACCTGCCGCTGAACGAGTCTCTGGCCGCCTACGAACGGGGCGTTCAATTGACTCGATGGTGCGAAAAACAGCTCACCGAAGCCGAGCAGAAGATACAAAAGCTGGTCAGGGAAGGTGATCAGATCAAGCCGGAGCCTCTGGATTCCAGCGACAAACAATGACCGGCTCCTCTGACTCGGGTTTCCTGACCTGGCTTACGGAATGCAAACAGACCACGGATAGCTTTCTGATCGTTCGACTCAATCGAGAGGACGACAATCGGTTGTTGCAGGCGATTCGCTACAGCCTGCTGCTCGGCGGCAAGAGGTTGCGCCCCGCACTGGTCTATGCAAGTGGCGAACTGGGCGGCAGAACAATGGCCGAACTGCTGCCGGTGGCGGGCGCGGTGGAGTGTATTCATGCCTACTCACTCATTCACGACGACCTGCCGGCCATGGATGACGATGACCTGAGACGCGGCCAGCCGTCCTGCCATATTCAATACGATGAAGCCACCGCAATACTGGCGGGCGACGGCCTGCAGGCACTGGCCTTTGAACTGCTTGCAGAAGACAGCCATCACGGGTTATCCGCCGAAAGCCGGTTACAAATGCTGCAGGAACTCGCCGATGCTGCAGGATACCGTGGCATGGTAGGCGGACAGGCGGCAGACATGGAGGGTTTGGCCTGCAATCTCGATCAATTGGCTCGACTGCATGATATGAAGACCGGTGCCCTGCTCTGTGTATCGGTCAGAATGGGCGGGTTGGCGGCGGGCCTGACTCACAATCAAATGAAAGCCTTGACCGACTATGGGCACCTGCTCGGACGAATTTTTCAGATTATCGACGACTGCCTGGATGTGACTCAGGACAGTGAAGTTACGGGCAAGCCCCAGTATTCGGATGCCGCCCAAAACAAGACAACCTACGTTAAATTACTCGGGCTTAAGGGTGCCGAAAAAGAGGCGAAAAGACTGAGCGAGAAGGCAATGAAGGCACTGAACGGTTTCGGTTCGAGGGCGAATCGCCTGCGTATGCTGCTGGAGTTC
>RKSB01000119.1 GCA_007571095.1 K189A clade bacterium
CGCTCTGTGAATGCCGGTTTCACCAAAAAATTCGCGCCTTATCTCGCTCGACCCGAGTTCAGGGCAATCGGCGAAACGGGTCTGGACTACAACCGGAATTACTCGCCTCCAAGCAAGCAGGAAAAAGTTTTTGAAGAACAGTTGGAGCTGGCAGCGGAAATCGGCCTGCCCGTGTTTTTGCACGAACGCGACACAGGCAGGCGTTTTTACGAAATTTTACGCGCCGAGTTTTCGCATATTGTCGGTGGTGTGCTGCATTGTTTCACTGGCGACTCGTCGGCTCTGCACTCGTATCTTGACCTGGGCCTTTACATAGGTATTACCGGATGGATATGCGATCCCAAACGGGGAGCACTGTTGCGGAATACTGTTCGGCAGATTCCCGATGACAGGCTGTTGGTCGAAACCGATGCCCCCTTCCTGCCCCCCAAAACCCTGAAGCCGGTACCTCGGCGCAACGAACCTGTGTGGTTGGTCGAGGTCGTTCGAACTCTGGCCGCCTGCCGTCAACAAAAGCCCTCTGTAGTGGCGACATTGAGTCACGACAACGCCGAAAGGCTGTTTGCCTTCAAGACAGCACAGCCAGCCTGTTCGATGTCGTCATGAGCGGACATTATCAGGAAACGTTCTACAGTCGGCGACCGCCGGCCTGGAACTCGGCCTTGTGCATTCCCAGCGAGCCTTTGCCAGAACAGCAATCCTTCGTTTTGGCATTGGGGCATCTGGCTGCCGGCAGCCGTTTTCTGCCCTGCCTCTCCGGCGACACCATCGAAGGCTATCAATTCGGCTTGCAGGCCGATAATGGCGAAACCCTTTACCTGCCTCCGGTCGGCCGATACACCAATGCCCGACCCACTCAAAAGAATGACTGGGCAAAAAGCAGGATTGACTGGGTGGCTCTGAACGAGGAGCTGAAGACAGCCTCTCTGGCGGTCGATCTGAGGGGGCAAGTAGACAGCAATACCCTGCTCCATTGCTCGGTTCGAACTCAGGATGACATCACAAACACGCCGGTTGACCTGGCCAGCAAGCGAGTACTCGAAGTACCCCCGCTGTCTCAAATGACTTATGCCGAGGAAATCCGTAAAAGTATATGCGCGCCCATCAGTATCCTGATGGTGCTTGCCTGGTACAGTATCCATCCCGAGCACTCGGCCTTTATCGCAGCCGCCCGGCATGGCCCGAGCGGGCTTTACGGACTCTGGCCCAACAACATGCTGGCCGCCAGCCATGCAAAAGTCACTGCAACTGCCCGCTACTTCGGCAGCCTTGCGGAAATCGTGCGGCTGCTCGACCGGAATATTCCGGTACCCGTATCCATTCGCTATGCGTCTGACGACCTGCCAACAGCACCCCTGCCGGAAAGCCGAGGTCATCTTGTGGTCATCACAGGCATTCAGGATAATAGAGTCCACGTCAATGACCCGGCAGCGCCCACAATAGATACCGTGCCTCGAACCTATCCGCTGGATGCCTTTAATCGAGCATGGCAGCACCATCACCGTATCGGCTATCTGCTGGAACCTCTGCGAGAACAGGCTTAGCATGGCAACAACCTGGAGTGCACAGCAGCCAGTCGACGAAAACCGCAGTATCTACCTGAGTTCACTTCGAGCAAGCGATGCCGATGAATTTCTGACGATGACCCGAGCCAGCCGCCGGTTGCACCATCCATGGATCTACCCGCCACAGACTCAAAACGACTTCAGGCTTTACTTGAGAAGGCTTGAACGTACCGACCACAGAAGCTTTCTGATTCGTCTTCGCAGCACTCACGCCATGGCGGGTATCATCAACCTGAACGATATCGTCTGGGATGGTCAGTCTTCGGCTTCTCTGGGTTATTATGTCGCCCTGCCCTTTGCCCAGAAAGGATACATGCGTCAGGCTCTGGAAATGGTCAAGGATCTGGCCTTCGAACAGCTGAAGCTGCATCGGCTCGAAGCCTATATTCAACCAGGCAACCTGCCTTCACGAAAGTTGCTTAAATCGCTTGGCTTTGGCTTTGATGCGGTGATGGCAGACTTTTTGTTCATCAATGGCAGTTGGTGTGATCACGAGCGTTGGGTGCTGCCCAACTCCCATTCCAACTGACCCTGTCCAGAACAAGATGCAACAAGTAGCCGACTTCGGAGCCTGGTCTTCGCCAATCACCGCCAGTTCGGTATCCAGTTCAGGCATCAGTTTCAGCGAACCTCAGTTGCATGACGGCAATCTGTTGTGGCTTGAGTCTCGACCGGCCGAAGGCGGTCGCCAGACCATTATGCAGCAGCAGCCGAATGGACAGATTACCGAACTGCTGCCCAGAAGCTTCAGTACGCATACCAAAGTGCATGAATATGGCGGCGGTTGCTACGCTTTCGCCGGTCAGAACATCTATTTCGTCAATGCCACCGACCAACAGATATACCGGCTACGGGACGGTCAGTGCAGCAAACTCACTTCATCGCCCGCCATCCGCTTCGCCGACCTCTGCCCGGATCCCGTTCGATCAAGGCTCTACGCCGTCGCCGAAGACCACAGTCAAAACGACGAGCCGGAAAACCTGATTGTTTCGATAGATATGGGCAAGGGCATCGCCGAGGTTACGCCGGTGGCCAGAGGACAGGATTTCTATGCCTCGCCCCGAGTGAGCCCCGATGGCAACAAGCTCGTGTGCCTGAGCTGGAATCACCCGCACATGCCCTGGCACACCAGCACACTCTGGTCAGCCGATATCGACAATCGGGGAAGAGTCGGTGAATTTTCAATGATCTGGGGGCAGGAAGGCGTCTCCCTGTTTCAGCCACACTGGTCTTCTTCCGGTCAGCTACATCTTGTTGCCGACTCCAGTGGTTGGTGGAATCTCTATCGCTATCAGGACGGAGGCCTGATACCCCTGGTGCCCATGTCGGCTGATTTTGGGCTGCCGTTATGGCAACTGAATATGCGCACTTATGGCACGCTGGAAAAGGACGAACTGCTGGCGACCGCCCGCAATGGCAAAGCCTGTCATCTGTTCTCGATCACTCAGAAAAATGTCACTCCCATTTCTCACTCTTTCAGTGCGATCAGCCAGCTTTGGAGCAGCGGCCGAGAGGCGGCTTTCGTGGCTCACTACCCCAATCGTCCGTCGGCGATCGTTCGCATGAATTGTGATACCGGCGACTTTCGGCAGGTTACTTCTTCCGAATCCTCACAGCCGCTTCATACCGACTACATTTCGACGGCCCGCAGCATCTCCTTTCCGACGGCCAACGGAAGCCTGGTTCACGGCTATTTCTATCCTCCTCGAAACCCTCGATTCAAGGCACCGACAAACAAAAAGCCGCCGCTGATTGTCAGTGTTCACGGCGGCCCCACCTCTGCCGTTGATGCCTCCTTTGATCCGAAAATACAGTTCTGGACCAGTCGTGGTTTTGCGGTGATTGAAGTCAATTATCGTGGCAGCAGTTCCTATGGTCGAGCCTATCGAGAGAGCCTCAAGGGAGAGTGGGGTATCGCCGATGTCGAGGACTGTGTGGCCGCCGCCAACTATCTTGTCGAACGCGGCGAAGTCGACTCCAACCAGCTTTGCATTCGAGGCAGCAGTGCGGGCGGCTATACCACATTGGCGGCACTGACTTTTTACGATACTTTCAAGGTTGGAGCTGTCTACTACGGCATCGGCGACCTCGAAGCTCTGGCCAAAGAAACCCACAAATTTGAATCCAGATACCTCGATTACCTGGTCGGCCCCTGGCCTGAATCTGCCGCCCTTTATGCCGCCCGGTCTCCTATCCACCACACGCACAGACTTTCGGTACCGACCATCTTTATGCAGGGGAAAATCGACAGAGTGGTACCCAAGGAACAGGCCGAAGCCATGGTCAAGGTACTGACCGAAAAAGGCATAGCAGTTGACTATGTCTCCTTTCCAAACGAAGGTCATGGCTTTGTCAGCGGCGACAGCATTCGAACCGCCATCGAATCTGAAATGGCTTTTTACGCCAAAGTGCTGGGGTTTGCACCGGCGAATACTCAGCAGTCACCCTCTTGAAGCCTGAACGCATTGCGATCATTGTCGGCGGCGAGTCGACCGAAGCGGCCATATCCAGAAGATCCGGTCAAGCCATACAGGAAGCCATTCAGGACGGTTTCGATGTAGCCCTGCTGGAAATGGATTCCACACTGGAAGCAGAACTCAAACGTCATCAGACGGATCTGGTCATACCCATGCTGCACGGTTCTCCAGGCGAGGATGGCGGCATTCAGGGTTATCTGGAGATCATGAATTACCCCTATGTCGGCAGCAATCACACGAGCAGTGCCTATGCCATCAACAAGATAGTGTCAAAACAGCTGTTCAGCATCGAAAACCTGCCGATGGCCAAAGATATCCTCGTCTCAAAAAAAGCCTTGAATGAGCCCGACGGATATGCCCGAATACGAAAAAAAGCCGAGTCGAATCTGGGTCAGAAAGTGGTCGTGAAGCCGGTCAATCAAGGCTCTGCCATCGGTGTCATGAGGGTGTCGCTGACCGATCTGAAACCCGCACTTTTACAAGCCTTCGAACTGGGCGATCTGGTGCTGATAGAAGAATTTATTCAGGGCAGAGAGATCACAGTCGGAATACTTGAGCGAGGGAATATCGAAGAGGCCCTGCCAGTCACTCAGGTCGTCACTCCCGAGGGTAGCTGGTATGACCTTGAGCATCGCTATGACCCGAGCGGTTCTCAGCATTTGATACCTGCACCCCTGAGCGAAGCAATGACACATCAACTGCAACAGGCTGCCCTGAGTGCCCACCGGCTGCTTGGTTGCAGGGATTTGTCGAGAGCCGACTTCGTAGTCACTCAGGACGACTACTATCTGCTTGAAGTCAATACCCTGCCTGGAATGACACCTACCAGCCTGTACCCGGATGCCGCCAGAGCCGCCGGTTACAGCCTC
>RKSB01000103.1 GCA_007571095.1 K189A clade bacterium
CTGTAGCTGAAGGCTCAGAGGGGCTGTTGCAAGACTATTCACAGGTTTTCTGCCTTCAGGACCGGCGATCCAGCAGACGCACCGGCTTCTGGCGTTGGTTGATTCCGGTCAGGGAGGCGAGGCTGCCGGGTGCACCAAAAACCACCTCGACCTCGATGCCAATCTTGCTTTTAAGCAGCCTTTTGTAAGGTTCGCGAAGCCTCTCGTAATCGGTAACGGCTGCCTGTACCTCAATGTGCACCGTCATGCTGTCGAGACCCGAAGGCAGGCGGTTGACCTCGCAGATGTACTCTCCTGCATAGGCTTCGGCCTCAGCCAGCATGGCACCTACTCCCTGCGGAAAGATATTGATGCCCTTCAGTTTGACCATGTTGTCCGAACGCCCCTGAACGCCCTGAATACGGCGAAAAGGCAACTTCAGACTGCCTGTACCCGGTGCGATGGAGGTCAGGTCATGCGTGTTGAAGCGAATGACCGGAAAGGCATCGTCCTTGTAAAGACAGGTGACTACCATGTCGCCTGCCCCACCCGCCTCTTCGTCGACCGGCTCGCCTGTGGTTATATCCAGCAGCTCAAACAAATGCGCGTCCTCCCAGATATACAGCCAGTCGTGATCGCATCCCTCGGCGGCGATAGTGCCGGTGTCACCGACACCATACCAGTCATAAAGCTCAGGCCCACCCCAGTCCTCGGCGAGCAGCTCGCGAGACTCAGTGCCCAGGTGGCCGGAAATCATTTTAATCTGAATATCACGTCCAGGCAGCAGGTCATTCTCTCTGGCCACTCGAGCAAGCTTCTTGATGTAGTCGGCAAAGCCAACCAGTACATTGACCCGAAAGTCACGCATCAGTCTGACCTGATTGACCGAAGGCGTTTCCACACCGGTACCGGCCGACAGAAAAATGGCGGGCGTGTAGTGCAGGAAGGCTTCGCGTACATAGTGCCCGCCGTTGATCATGCCGTGACCGTAGCAGGACTGGACGACAGCCGAGTCCGCAAGCCCCTGCAACAAGTAGGCACGGGCCAGCAGCAGGGACTGTATCTCTCGGCCCCTGGGGCCGAATATCAGGGGTTGAGGCGTACCTGTGGTTCCGCTGGTGGTATGCAGGACCATCGGCCACCGCTCGCCTTTCGGCGAATGAAAATCTCCCAGCGGAGGATGTGCCGCCACGCTTTCCATTAAGTCAGACTTGGAGTAAACCGGAATGGCCGACAGGTCCTCCAGCGACCGAATGTCTCCCTCTTCCAGGCCAGCCTTGCTCCAGTGCCGCCGATAGAAGGGAATGCGCCAGCCGACAGCTATCAGCTTTTGAAAACGTTCGTTCTGAATGGCCCGCAGTTCATCCCTGCTCATGTTCTGAAAGCGCTGTAAAAAGGCATCTCCAATCGGGTACTCCTGAAGAATTGTCCGATGGTCAAAGGCGTCAAAGTAGGTGGCTGGTCTATTCACAAAAAACTCCTGTTACGCATTCACGGTTGCCGACAGCAGACGAGTCAGGCTCTGTATACGAGGCAGGTCTGCTATTGAATCCACCTGCTGAATAATCTCCTCGGACGAAAAATGCCTCCCCGAAGACCGAAGGCAAAGATCAAACTTCTCCTTTTGCTGGCAGGCAGTCAGCGGATAATCCGGCGAACCCAGCACATGCTCCAGACGAATACACCGAGTTTCGCCCTCTGTCGTCTCCACTTCAAGCTGTTGCGGGACCATTGCGTTTGGATCATTCGACTGGCCAACCCGAATCTTCACTCGGGAAGCCAGTGCCTGCCAGTCGGCGGTGGCGATTGTAGAAGAATCGAAATCGGAAACCTGCAATTTGCCACTCTGAAGCAGCCGGGCGACGATATAGCTTAAGCAAAGCCGTGCATATCCCGAATTCATGGTGGTAGAAGGAGGACGGTCAACCAGTCGGCAGATCAGCGGAGGGGCGAATACTCGAATCGCCCGAATATTCTCCGGTATCAGAGGCTTTTCCCTGCCGAGCCTCAACAGGCCGTCGACGACACCCTGAGCGGCTCGGCCAGTCGGAAAGGGCTTGTGGCTGACTCGCCGAATTTGCCCGCTACCGAGTCGCTCCAGCGAAGTCAGCGGATTTTCCGACTGTTCAAACAGGCTGTAAAAACCAAACCTGCCCTGCAGGAATTGCTTCGGACCCTGCAGACCGGCCTTGACCATTTGCATCGAAAAAACGGCGTTTCTGGCGTTAAAGGCAATTTGCATCGGCAACACGGCGGCACCTTCCAGATGAGCCTGCATCGTACCGCCAAGCTGGCTGTAAGTGATGCTCAGGGCATGTCGAGCCTGTTCTCTCGAAAACCCTGACAGCCTCGCCATACCCGCCGTAGCACCCAGTGCACCACAGATACCCGGGCGAAAAAACTTCATCGCCGAGTTGCTGGCGGCACCCAGCAGAGTGGCCACATCGACAGCCAGACAAACCGCTGTGACAAAGTCGTGGCCGCTGATTCGGCCGGAATCCTCGGCAAACGCCAGCAAGGAAGCCAGAATCACCGCCATCGGGTGAACCACCGCTTCCTCGTGTACACAGTCATATTCCTGATTGTGAATCTGGTAGGCATTGAGCATGGCAGCCGACACAGGAGGCAATCTGTTCGGCCAGCCCCAGGCGGTTGCACCCTGAGTGGTTGCGCAATTCTGTATCAACAGCTCATAGAGCTTTCGGCTGAAGGCTATACGCCTGCCCGACAGGCCCACGCCGAGAGAATCCAGAATAAAGGTACGGGCAGCCAGCTGAGTCTGCTCGTCCGGTGTCCAGTCGCTACAGACAAAATCAAGGATTTTCTCTACAGCCAGATCCTGTTGCCTGTTTCCACCGGTCATGGCAAAGGGCTTTTGGCAAGGTGGGCAGACAATGGAGTATCCAGCACAAAAGCCGAAAGACGAAGGGCAGACTCCTCGGTCATGCCGCCGGCTCGCATCATCGTATGAGCCTTTTGCCGAATATCCTGTGCTGACATGGGTACTTCGGGATCGCCCCAGGTGTCTTTGACCTCTGATACAAGGCTTTCACCTGTATCCTGATAAACCTTCACACGGGCTCCAAAATGTGCCGGATAAGCCTGGGTGAAGGCAGTATCCTCGGCAACCTCCACACAGGCACGCAAGCTTGCCAGCCGATGAAAGCCTGCATCTTCGGGAACAAAGTCATTCAGCCGAATGGTCGAACTGCCGAGTGCGAGGGCAACCGAATGTTGCAGGCTGAACTTTGCCGACAACTCCGTGGAAGGTGTCGGATTGTCACAAAACTTGATCGCATCGGCGTAGGTGGTCACCGAAACCCGCTTGACGGTGCTCGAATCCAGAGGCTGTGTTTGGCGGATTTTTCGTGCGGCATCCATGGCCGGATGGGCATGACGACAGGCCGGCCAGGGTTTGAAGCTGACCTCTTCAATCAACCAGTTGTTCGAATTCTGCTCGACAAGGTCTGGGTCGGCTGTTGGTGCTGTCGCCGCATAAAGCCCCTGCTCGCCCTCCAGAATGGACACGGGTCCGGTGAGGCCGTCGACAGCCAGTCGAGCCGCCAGCGTACCCTCTATCGCAGCGGCAATACAGTGCCATTGCTTGGTCAAAACGGACTCATGGCGCATTTGCCAGAGGCCACCGGTTCGACTACAGGCGTTGGCGATCGCCCAGGTGGTTTGCTCTCGGTTCAATCCCAATACCGAAGAGGCGGCGGCGGCAGCAGCCGGTGTACCGGCGGTCGCGGTATTGTGAAAATAGGCGTAGTGGCCAGCACCCAGCGAGCGGCCGATGCGAATGGCTGTTTCATAGCCTCGAATGAGGGCAACCAGACAATCCTTCAGAGTGCCCTGAGTCTGCTGAGTCAGGGCGAGGGCAACCGGAATGACAATGGGGCCAGGATGCAGAGTGGACAGACGGTGAACATCATCCATTTCGGCGACATTACCAAGGCCGGCATTCACCTGCAGGGCTTCCAACCAGCCGCAACGGCCTGAAAAAAGAGCGTTACAGGGCCCTGCAGGCTGTTGTTGCAGAGAGGCCGACAGCACATGGCCAATGCGGTCATGGCCCTGGACGGCACATCCGAGCCAGTCGAGCAAATGCAGGCGAGCACGA
This sequence comes from K189A clade bacterium, assembly GCA_007571095.1. GTDB lineage: Bacteria > Pseudomonadota > Gammaproteobacteria > Pseudomonadales > Azotimanducaceae > RKSB01. The sequence goes on from RKSB01000103.1 coordinate 4,100, forward strand.
AAGAAAAGCCTTTCCGGTATGGGTCTGTGTAACAACCCGACCAGAGCGGGAAGCAGATTTTTTGACATCAGCAAGGTCGTATGGGCAAACTCTGCAAAGAAAAGATCGACGGAGAGGTTCGACAGATTAGAAGACGGCAAGGCCCGTCGTCTATTGTGAGTTTAATGCCATCTGTTGTAGGCTATATTGTAGTAGCAATAATACTTTTGCAACATATGCAACATAGGGGGCGGGCGTTGTAGAAAAAATCAAACTGTCGCCGCATTCGTTAGAGGAAAAGAGAGAAGAAGATGGAGTTGAGTGACAAGACAGCGCGCCAGATTTATGAAGAAGTGCGCGCCAATCCGGCCCGCAAAGAGTTTGGTTTCGGTCGCAAGCTGGCGGTGGTCAATGTGGATGTACAAAAGGCCTACACGTTGACCGAGGAATTCAAGACGGCCTACACCACCCATCCTGACCAGCTTCACTATATAGACCTGCTGTCGAAACTGGCTCGGGAGGCGGGCCTGCCTGTGATCTGGACGCATGTCGCCTACATGGATTCAGGCGAGGATGCCGGAGTCTGGGGTACTCGAACGAACACGCCGGATTCACTGCAGAACATCAAATTCAATTCGCGCCGCGCCGAATTTGACGACAGGGTACACCCGAACAGGGTCAAGGATGCCATCTACTGCAAAAAAATGCCCTCGGCTTTTTTTGAGACACCTCTGCAATCCCTGCTGGTCTGGCATCGCATCGATACGCTGGTAATTACCGGTGGCTCCACCTCCGGCTGCATTCGTGCAACCGCCGTTGACAGCCTGAGCCGAGGCTACCGAACCATTGTTCCGGAAGAGTGTGTGGCCGACAAGCACGAGAGCTATCACTTTGCCAACCTGACCGACCTGATGCTGAAATACGCCGATGTGGTACCGGTACAAAGGGTTATTGACTGGCTGGATGCCTATACGCATGCTGAATGATCCTCAATACTACGATTTTCAGCTCTACAGGAACCGCCCTCCAATCGTCTGGCCGAACGGGGCTCGACTGGCTTTCTGGGTCGCCCCCAATATAGAGTTCTACGAGCTTTATCCTCCCACCAATCCCCAGCGCAAACCCTGGCCACGTCCGCTACCCGATATAGTGCCTTACAGCCACCGGGATTATGGCAACCGTGTTGGAATCTGGCGGATGATGGAGGCCATGGACGACTGTGGCGTACGTGGTTCCATATCCCTGTCTGTCGGCCTGTGTGATCACCATCCCGAAATCATCGAAGCCTGCAAGGCAAGAGACTGGGAGTTCTTTTCTCACGGCATCTACAACACTCGTTATTGCTACGGCATGGATGAGGCACAGGAGACCGCCCTGATTCGAGATGCCATTGAATCGGTGCAAAAAGCCACCGGCCAACGTCTGACCGGTTGGCTTGCACCGGCCCTGACGCACACCGAACGGACCATGGAACTGATTGCCGCACACGGCATTCGCTACACCTGCGATCTCTTTCAGGACGACCAGCCACAACTGTTGAATGTTCGGTCCGGTACCCTGATCAGCATGCCCTACTCGCTTGAGATCAACGATGTCATCTGCTACAACTCCTATGGTCAAACACCCCGCCAGTACGGCGAACTGATTCGACGTCAGTTTGATCGACTCTATCAGGAGGGTGAAACCAGCGGTACCGTCATGTGCATTCCCCTGCACCCCTTTCTGGTAGGTCAGCCGCACCGTATCGATGCCTTTCACGAGGCACTCGCCTGGTGTACCGGCCACGACGACATCTGGGTGACCACGGCGGCCGAAATCGCCGACTACTACATTGACCACTACTGCTCGTCTTCATGAGTCCCCTACCTGAAGAATTCATGCACTTCCCCATGCGTCGACATGGCATGGATCACGACCTGTATAAGTGGCGCAATCTGTTTGAGGAAAAGAAGACTCAGTGGCCAGGCTCGGCCTCTCTGGCACTGAGTATTCTGGTGCCTCTGGAATGGTTTCCGCTAAACAGCGACAACAAACCCTTTCGGCCACCGGGGGGTATGCTGACACCCTATCCCGACCTGCGCCACTACAGCAGTCGAGACTATGGCAATCGAGTAGCCATTATGCGGCTGCTGGAAGTCTTTGACCGGCTTGGACTGGCGGTCACCTTTGCGGTCAACGCTCGACTGGCGGATCGCTACAGCGAGTTGATTGAAGCCGTTCGAGAGCCGGGTTGCCATGAAATTGCTGCGCATGGCCTGGACATGAACTCTCTGCACTATGGCGGCATGGAAGGCGAAGAAGAACTGATTGAACAGACACTCAATCTGCTCAAGCCGCACACAGACGCACCCATTCGCGGCTGGCTTTCACCGGCCCGCAGCCAGTCATCGGAGACACTTCAACTGTTGGCAAAGGCAAATCTGGACTATTGCCTCGACTGGATCAATGACGACATGCCTTTTTACATGCTGGACGGCAAACTGGTGGCCATGCCTCACTCCGAGGAATTGTGTGATCGGCAGATCATTCTGGACTATCGTCACACCGAGGACTCCTTCGTCGAGCAGATCGAGGATGCCGCAATCTGCCTGCGGCGAGAAGCCGAAAAATACGGCGGACGCATTCTGTCGCTCTCGCTTTATCCCTGGGTCAGCGGGCTGCCCTATCGAATTGACTACTTAAGCCGGGCACTGGGTTCGGTCATTCGCACAGGCGAAGTCTGGAGTGCAACCAGTGCTCAAATACTGGATGTCTGGCGAACACAACACAGCCGGTGAGTGCAACCCTCTTTGCCAAGCTCTGGTCCGCTCATCGAATTGCTTCGGCGGATGAAAAAAGCGATTTCCTCTATATAGACAGAATTTTTCTGCATGAACGGATGGGCCCGGTCGCCCTTCAGAGCTTGCGAGAAAAAGGCCGGGCCATCCGCAATCCGACACAGGTTTTCGCGACCATCGATCATATTGTTGACACTCGCCCGGGGCGGCCAAACGGCACTCGAACACTGGGTGGCGAAAAGTTCATTGACGCGCTTCGGGAATCTGTCGAACAAACCGGTATTCACCTCTATGATCTGGACGACACTCGCCAGGGTATCGTGCATCTTGTGGCCGCCGAGCAGGGTATCGCCCATCCTGGCCTGACACTGGTCTGCCCTGACAGCCACACCAGCACGCTGGGCGCGCTGGGCGCGCTGGCCTGGGGAGTGGGATCAAGCGATGCCGAACATGTACTGTCCACGCGCGTACTCAAGGTACGAAAACCCGACAGCATGCGTGTTTCATTTGATGGCCGAACTGCCGAGGGCGTAACCGCCAAAGACGTGGTGCTGTATATGATTGGCAGTTTTGGAGCGAGTGGCGGTAAGGGCTATGCGGTTGAATTCGCAGGCGAGGCGGTACAAGGAATGGGTATGCCGGAACGTTTCACCCTGTGTAATATGGCGGTCGAGTTTGCCGCTTTTTGCGGACTGGTTTCGGTTGATGAAACAACGCTTGACTATGTCGGGCAGAACCGCCCCTTCACGCCTTCAGAAGTTGACTTTGGACATTGGAGTACAGACAGCGAAGCGGTTTTTGACCGAGAAGAAACCCTGAGTGTTCGCAACCTCACACCCATGGTCACCTGGGGAACCAGCCCCGAACACGCACTGGGTATTCAGGAAGTCATACCGGCTGTGGCGGATTGCCGAAATACTTCGCTCGCCCAAAGGGCCATGGACTACATGGCAGTCAGGCCGAAACAGGCGATGCAGGATCTTCGAATAGATGCGGCCTTTCTTGTCTCCTGTACCAACACTCGTCTCGAGGATCTGAGAAAAGCAGCTCATCTGTTGAAGGGCCGCAGAGTCAACAAAAACATTCAGGCAGTCTGCGTACCCGGCTCTACTCAAACAAGACTACAGGCCGAGGAAGAAGGGCTGGATCAAATTTTTCGGTCGGCTGGATTTGAGTGGCATGAAGCCGGCTGTGGCATGTGCTTCTACGCAGGTGGCGACACTCTGGCTGCGGGCAGCAGGGCCATTAGCTCGTCCAATCGTAATTTTGAAGGACGGCAGGGTCCGGGTGTACGCACTCACCTCGCCAGCCCTCTGACCGTCGCAGCATCCGCAGTCACAGGCAGAATCACCGACCCGAGGGAATTTCTCTGATGCGGCCCTTTACTGTCGTCAGCGGTGTCGCACTGCCCTTTTATCAGGCCAATGTAGACACCGATGCGATTATTCCGTCACGGGCCATACGAGAGGTCTCGAAGCAGGGACTCGGGCGTTTTCTGTTTGCCAACCTGCGCTATCTGCCCGGAGACGAAATCGTTCATCCCGACTTTGTTCTGAACAGACCCGAGTACGCAGAGGCCTGCATTCTCATCGGAGGTTCCAACTTCGGTTGCGGTTCTTCTCGCGAGCATGCAGTCTGGGCACTGGCAGACTACGGGTTTCGCGCGATCATCGCCCCTGGCTTCGGTGCCATTTTTTTTCGCAACTGCATCAACAACGGCCTGTTGCCGGCGCAGGTGACCGAAGCGCAGGCGCAGGAGCTGGCGGAAGGAGCACGAAAAGAACCGATCAAATACCAGCTTACAGTCAATCTGAAGACGCAGGAGATCGCTTTACCGTCAAAAAAAGTGATACCTTTTTCGATTGATGCCGATGCACAACAGCAACTGTTGCGAGGAGCCGATCCGATAGACATGACATTGGAAACCGTAGGCGAGGACATCCTCGCCTTTGAACAGAAAGATCGCAAAAACCGCCCCTGGTTACACTCAAATCCGGAGTAAATATGTCGTCTTTGGTTAACAGGCAAATTCGACTGGTAACGTCTCCGGACGGGCTACCCGAACTCGAACATTTCACACTCGCCGAAGAGGCTGTACCGACAGTCAGGGAGGGCGAAGTACTCTGCCGAAACCTGTGGCTTTCGCTTGACCCTTACATGCGCAGCCAGATTGCTGGCAGGCATCTGTCAGGCTCGGTAGGTGCAGGCGACCTGCTACAGGGCGAAACGGTAGCCGAGGTCGTAACCTCCAGAGATTCCCGATTTTCGGAAGGACAGAAAGTGAGGCTTTTCGGCGGATGGCAGGACTATGTCCTTGCCAAAGGTGAGGCCATACACCCTCTGCCTGTCGAACTCGCCGAGCCTCGGTGGGCTTTGGGAAGCCTCGGTATGCCGGGGCTGACGGCCTGGGCCGGCCTGACAAAGCATGTTCAGCTACAAGCCGGCCAAACTCTTCTGTTGCCGGCGGCAACCGGAGCTGTCGGCTGTATCGCCGCCGGCATTGCCCAGCACTACGGAGTTCGCGTAGTCGGCGTGGTCGGCAGTGAAGAGAAGCGAACCTGGGCCCTGCAAGCATTGAATCTGGATGCCTGCATAAACCGGCAACATTCGGACTGCGAAGACCAGTTAAAGCAGTTCTGTCCGCAGGGTGTCAATGTTTACTTCGATCTGGTCGGCGGCCGCTGGCTGCATCTGGCGGCCGAACATCTGGCAACAGGTGGCCATATTATCCTGTGCGGTCTGATGGCTGAATACAACAGCAAAGAGCGAAGCGGAGGTCCGGCACCGGGGCTGATTTTGCGTGCTCGAGGACACATCAGTGGATTGGTCGTCTATGATTACGAAAATTCACGCGACGACTTTATTCGCGAGTGTTCTTCGCTGATTGAACAGGGAAAAATTCGCTTTCGGGAAGACGTCACATCGGGTCTTGAAAAAGCACCCGCTGCCTTCTGTCGGTTGATGCGAGGCGAGAACTTTGGCAAGGTTCTGGTTCGTCTGACCGATTCCTGAAAAAACCTGCGCCCGTCTGAAAACCTGGCTCGCAAAGCCCCTGAAACTTCTGCCGTTCGTAAAAACCGCTTTCGAGCAGTCCTGACGAAAAGAGGTCAGCAAGGAGTCTTAGTGGTTTACGTCTATCAGCTTGAACTCGGTAAAGCGGGCTTTGAGGGCTTTTTTCGAAGCTTCAGAATCTGCCAGTGAGCGTCATCGGGACCGGTAAAAACAGGAAAAGACCCGCTGCCTTCTGTCGGTTATGCGGAGTGAGAACTTTGCAAGCTTCTGGTTCGTCTGGTCGATTCCTGAAAAAACCTGCGCCCGTCTGAAAACCTGGCTCACAAAGTCCCTGAAACTTCTGCCGTTCGTAAAAACCGCTTTCGAGCAGTCCTGACGAAAAGAGGTCAGCAAGGAATCTTAGTGGTTTACGTCTATCAGCTTGAACTCAGTAACAGCGGGTTTTGAGGGCTTTTTTCGAAGCTTCAGAATCTGCCAGTGAGCGTCATCGGGACCGGTAAACACAAAGGAGGTCTCGCCAAACTCATTTCTGGAAATCGGCTTCGATTCAATGCCTTGCTCGCTCAAAAGACGTCTTACCGCAGACGGGTTGTCGACAAAAAGCGAGTGCATGTTGATGCCTTTTGCGTTAATGGCGACTTTTTCCATACGGCTGGCGGCAACTCGGTCGACAGGAGCAAAGAACTTCAGCTTGCCGCAAATGTTGTTGGGCGAAACCATGCCCATATATTCATGCGTATGGCCCGGCGGCATGGCAAAAATGGTTTGGGGACCCAGCGACCAGTCGCCACCGATCACGGGAGCGTCGATTTCGGGCTTGAAACCGAGGGCGGTCACATAATAGTCGATGGCTCCCGCCAGCGGCCTGTCGAGAATAAAGTCGTGATGCGTGAACTCGCTGGCACGAAGCACCGAATCCTCGTTGATGTAGCCATAACCCGGCAGATCGTAACCGTAACGTTGAAAGATGACATGGTTGAACCAGTCGCCCCAGATGCCGGACTCACGAACGGCTTGTGGGCGATTGTACAGACCCGGAGATGTCGTGTCCTCCTGATAGATGCTGTCGAGTACCGGTTCTGTGACCAGCCAGGGTTGCCTCAACAGTCGTTCGGCCCTGAAAAGGTCGATCATTCTCATGATATCGGCGGTTCGTGTGACTGCCATACGTTGGCCGGGTGTGTCTGGCGGTGCATAGCCTACACCCGGCAGGAGGTTTTCCCACTCCAGAATACGCAGAAGCCCGTGTGCATCCGTGTCGGCATTCTGCATACGGATGGAACGCAGGGCTGAGCGAACGCCGTAAATTCGAAAGGCGGCGTCGGCAGACAACTCTTCTTCGGCAATCACACGAAACCCAAACAACTCAAAGTGGGCCATCGTTTTCTCGGCATCCGAAGTGCCGACCATCACCTCATAGACTCCACTGACACCCGTATCCGCAGGTGTGGTCGGAAAATCGGCCGCTTGAACCGAAACCGAAAAGAGGGCCACACAGGCCGACAGGAACAGGCCGATCACTTGTCCAGATTGCTTTGTTGTCATGATTTCCTCCAGGACAGACCGCCGCACCAGGTACCGGCGGCGGCTGAAAATTTTAACAGAGTGTGTGAGTGCCAGACATGAGCCAGCGCGTAGGGGTCTGAATTTAACAACTGGCGAGCCTCGGCTTCGTCGTCTGTGTCATAAATAAACAGACTACCCACTCGAGTGCCCTGCTCGTCGGTCAGAGGGCCGGCAGCCAGCACTCTGTCCAGATTCTGCTCTATGTAGGAAAGATGCTCCGACAAGTTGTTCTGACGAATGGATGCACTCTCCTCAACATCCATGCACCAGCAGGCATAAGGCATTACGACTGTGCAATATCCTTGTAGGCGAGTTCGGCACTGTGTTCAAAATCTCGCCACTCGTCAGCGACCTTGCGTTCGTCGATCAGAGTGCGTTGAAAAAGTTCGTCATTCCTGAACCAGTGCCACACGCGATTCCGTTTGTGGCCACAGTCGCTGATTTGAATCATTTCGTAGAGATGAATGCCCTCTGCCGGCCGAACCCAGTACAGCATGACCGTTCTTGCATGCTCGTCCAGCATCAGTTCGGCGGCCCAGCCTTCGATGGTACCGGTGAAAAGAATATGCTTCTTTTGCGGATCATAGCCGGTCGGAAAATCCCGTACTTCTTTTTTGCCGTCCTGCCAGTAGTAGTAGTTGGTCTGATGGTATTCGTCGTCGGATCGAAAGCGGCACAGCAGGCGAGAGCGGTGCTCGTCAATCTTGTTGCCCTGCTTGTCATAGTAGCGATAGTAGCCATCCCAGACACCCGAGTGTCGAGCCAGAATGGGCATATCAGTAACAATGCTCATGGAAAGCCTCTCTGTTCAGATTTCGGATAATTTTTTCGCAATCTGCTCGAGGTCCTCGGAGGCATCCGGTGCATCGAACGACTGCTTGAGAATGCGCAGAATGCGAGAAATGTATAGCCGGTGACGGGCGTTGCGTTCGCCCTCGGCAGCTGAGTCGGGTATATAGCCCTCAATCTCTTCCTGAGTCAGCAGGGCTTTTTGCTCCAGCAGTCTTTCCAGAGTATCCAGCCGCTCTCGGCAGACCGCCAGTTCGGCGGCGAGAGCCATGGCGATGGAAAGCACCTTCTCGACCTCTGGATCATTCAGATACCAGGGTCTTTTGCCCTTGGCCCGAGCGGCCGCCAGTGCTACCGGATCCAGTGAAGGGACAGAGTCGTTCAAAGGGGTTTCCGCTTCCAGGCACCATAGGCGTGCCAGGCAGGGGTGCGTCCATAGTCCTCTGTGGCCTTTCCTGCAACCGTCTGGGGAAAGAGCCGAGTGTCAACCGAAGCAGCCACCTGCATCTGAAAGATATGCTCGGGCATAAAGCCCGTTTCCTGCATCATGGCCTCAACATCCAGCTCGTGCATTCTGCTCCAGAAAGGCTCGTTGTTGTTGAGCGTATCCCAGTCTCGCATGAACTGCTCAAAAAGAGGCATCTGCTCTGTGTACCTTGGCTGCTCAAGATGAATGACCAGGCCGTCTTTGCTCAACAAACGAAAGGTCTCCGACAGAATACGAGGCAGTGCCTTCATGCTCAGTTCGTGCAGAAACATGCTGGTTGTAATCAG
>RKSB01000101.1 GCA_007571095.1 K189A clade bacterium
TCGGCTGCCAAATTCCGGTCGCCGATAACGACCGAGTAGGGGATACCGATCAGTTCACTGTCGGTAAACTTGACTCCCGGCCGCTCGTCTCGATCATCCATAAGCACTTCTACGCCGGCATTTATCAACTGACGGTAGAGGGAGTCAGCGGCATTTCGGACGACCTGAGACCGGCCGAAGTTCAGCGGCAGCAACACGACTTCAAAGGGACAGAGAGTCGGCGACCAGAGAATGCCCTTGTCGTCATGGTTCTGTTCGATAAAGGCGGCCACCATTCGGCTGACTCCGATGCCGTAGCACCCCATGATCAAAGCCTTCTGGCGGCCTTTGTCGTCCAGAACCCTGGCCGCCATGGCCGTCGAGTACTTGTCTCCCAGTTGAAAGATATGCCCTACTTCGATACCACGAACAAACCTTGCTCGACTCAAGCCATCCGAGCACAATTCTCCCTCAGTGATGTTGCGAAAATCGCCCGTAGCAGTAGCTTCAGCATCGCGTCCCCAGTTGACACCGGTCAAGTGATAGCCCTCCTCGTTGGCACCACAGACAAAGTTGGTCAAGTGGGCGGCGGAATGGTCAACCAGTAGGGGTATTTTCAAACCGCAAGGCCCGATGAAACCGGCTGGCAGCCCAAGCTGCTGCTTCAATTCATCGGCATCGACCAGTTCAACCGGACTGGCAATCTCGTCTCGCCGACCGATTTTGCTTAGGTTGAGCGAGTGGTCGCCTCTCAGCACAACAGCCACTATGGAGCCTTCGGTACCCCGAAGAGCAAGAGTTTTTACCGTTTTCGCAGCTGCTACACCCAGCAGAGCGGACACAGAATCGATGCTTTTGGCTTCCGGCGTGGCTACCTTCTGAAGGTCCTCGGCAATACCGACGACCCGAGCTTTGGGTGAAAGGCAGGCCGCACGCTCGATATTGGCCACATAATCGCTGCCGTCACCGACCACCAGAATGTCTTCGCCGACTCCCGACAAGACCTGGAACTCATGCGAGACCTGACCGCCTATGTTGCCTGAATCAGCCTCCACCACACGATACTCCAGCCCCATGCGCTGGAGTATTCTGCCGTAACAGTCATACATGTCCTGGTAAGTCTGTTCCAGCGAAGCCTGATTGGTGTGAAAACTGTAGCTGTCCATCATCATGAACTCGCGAGCACGCATCACGCCGAAGCGCGGCCTGATTTCATCCCGAAACTTGGTCTGAATCTGATAAAGGTTGATCGGTAGCTGGCGATAGCTGGTCAACTCCTGACGGGCAAGCGCCGTGATCACCTCTTCATGCGTGGGAGCCAGACAATAATCACGGTGATGACGATCCTGTAGTCTGGCGAGTTCGGGGCCCGAAGAGTCCCAGCGGCCAGATTGCTGCCACAGCTCTGCGGGCTGCACCAGCGGCATGACCAGTTCGTGTGCACCGGCGGCATTCATCTCTTGCCGAATAATGGCTGTCACCTTGCTGAGAACTCTCGCACCCAGAGGCAACCAGTTATAAAGACCGGCACCGATCCTGCGCACCAGACCGGCGCGCAACATCAGGCCATGGCTGGCGATTTCGGCTTCCGCCGGCTGCTCTCGCAGAGTAGCGAGCAGGTACTGGCTGGATTTCATACAGGTTTCATATAAAGAATGTATTCAGTGCCGAATCCCTGACCTTTTTGCAGCCCTGTTGTTGAAGGGCCACCGGCTATGTGGCCTGCGGAGTCGGTCAAAGGCAAGAATTCCTTCAAGCCCTCTGAATATCGACTCTTGACCCGAACTATTCTACTACTCATTCGAAAAGCCATCTTCCAATGCCAGAGCTATCTCTGCATACAACCCGCTTGGGCTGCTGCGGTTGCAGAGACTCGGTTGGGCTGGTATAAAGCCTTTTGTAGACTTCGGCCTGGAGTCGTATGGACAGCCGTCAATTTAATATGATCGAGAAATCAGCATGATCGAATTCACTCTGAACGGCCGACCCGTGAAAACCGAGGATGCACCGGACACTCCTCTGTTATGGGTCGTACGCGATACTCTTGGGTTCAAGGGTTCCAAGTATGGCTGCGGAATTGGTCAGTGCGGTGCCTGCACCATGCACGTCAACAAGATTGCCGCTCGCACCTGTGTTTTGCCGGTCGCCCACGTAGCAGGCAAAGAGGTCGTCACCATAGAGGGCCTGGGTACTCCCGACAATATGCACCCTCTGCAACAGGCCTGGAACGAATTGAATGTACCCCAATGCGGGTATTGCCAGTCGGGTCAGATCATGTCGGCGGCGGCTCTGCTGGAGCAGCATCCGAATCCGACAGAAGGCCAGGTCAACGATGCCATGTCAGGCAATATCTGCCGTTGTGGATGCTACCCCAGGATCAAAGAGGCTATCCTCTCGGTTGCAGAAAATGTTGGCGAAAAAAATTCCGAGGGCACTAAAAACGCTGACTCCGACAACGGACTACTGAAGTCATGACCAACACAATAAAGGTTTCTCGAAGAGATTTCCTCAAAACATCGTCGCTCGTCGGCGGCGGGCTGATTGTCGGAGTTTCCCTGCATGGGTGCGGAGGCAGCGGACCTCCGCTACCCGTCGAAAGAACCGGCAATGATTTCCTGCCCAACGCCTTCCTGCAGATTACAGAGCAGAACGACATTCGCTTCTTCTGTCCGCGTGACGAGATGGGGCAGGGAGTGACCACCGGACTTGCCACTCTGATTGGCGAGGAACTGGATATCGATCCGCTGAAGGTGCAAGTGCAGCTCGCCGGCGTTCATCCCGACTATGCCAATCCGCTGTTCGGCGTTCAGGCCACCGGCGGCAGCACCTCCATGAAGGCACATTATCTGCCTTTGCGGCAGGCGGCGGCCAATACTCGACAGGCCTTGATCGAGGCGGCCAGCCTGGATCTCGGGGTGCCGACAAGCCACCTGTCGATGTCGGACGGTTACATTCGAACCGATGACCAGAGCTATCCTTGCGGTCGCTTCGTTGTCAGAGCGGCCAACCGCCCGCTACCCAAAGAGGCACCACTCAAGCCAGCCGACTCATTCCGGTACATAGGCCGAGATATTAAACAACGACTGGATGCGGTGGAAAAATCCACCGGCGTGGCGGTTTACGGCATTGATGTCGAGGTGCCGGGTATGCACTATGCCGTGGTCAAACGGCCGCCGGTTGCAGGCAGCAGCGTTCGATCCGTGGACTCATCGGAAGCATCCAGAATGCCGGGAGTAACCGACATCCTTGAGTCTGAAACCGGCGTAACGCTGGTGGCCAAAAAGTACTGGCAGGCTCGGCAGGCACTGGAAAAACTCAAGGTCACCTGGAATGCACCGGAACTGTCGAAAGTCAGTACAAGACAACTGAAAGCCGATTACCAGAGAGCTCTGGACGAAGAAGACGGCATCACCGATGTCCTGTCGGGAGATCCCGCAGAGGCCTTTGCAACCGCCGACAGAGTGATGGAACAACAATTCTGGGCACCCTTTCTGGCCCATGCCCCGATGGAGCCGATGAACGCGTTGGTACGCATACAGGGCAAGCAGGCTGAAGTCTGGTCGGGAACCCAGAGTCCGCAGGCGGTTCAGGGGCTGGTGGCGCGTTGCAGTGGCCTGTCCAAAGAAAACATCAAAGTGCACGGCACCTATCTGGGCGGGGGTTTTGGACGGCGAGTCGAGCTGGCTCAGGTCGTTGAAGCGACCAAGGCAGCGATGGCAACCGGCAAGCCGGTCAAGGTAATCTGGAGCCGAGAGGACGACATTCGCAACGGATTCTACCGGCCGGCATCGCTGATAAAGATCAAGGCAGGCATCTCTCGGGATGGCCAGATCATGGCATGGCAAGCTAAAAGGGTGGGTGCCAACATCGCCCCCTATTCCTACACCAGTGCCATGCTCGGCATCCTGCCTGCCAGCATCCCCGAGTTCGCTATCAATATGGCGCGCGTCGGTTTTGATTTCACCTTCAACAACCTGAAGATCGACCACTCCAGTGTGGAAGGCCTGTACGAGGATTATGACGCCCCTCATCAACAGGTAGTTCATGTGACTCGGGATCACGGAGTGCCGCTGGCTTTCTGGCGATCCGTCGGTCATTCGTTCACCGCTTTCGCCAAAGAAGTGTTCGTAGATGAGTTGGCCAGAAACGGTGGCATTGATCCAATCGACTTTCGGCTTCGAAACACCTCCGGCAACCCTCGGCTGAATCGGGTTATTCGGCGGGCAGGCGAACAAATGCGTTCGATGAAGCCAGAGCAGGGACGGGGTCTCGGCCTGGCAGCACATGCCTCGTTCGGCTCCTATGTCGCACAGGTCGCAGAGGTTTCACTGAATGAAGGGAGAATTCAGGTACACAAGGTACTTTGCGTGATCGACTGTGGTCTGGCGGTCAACCCGGATATAGTTCGCGCGCAGATGGAAGGCGGCATCATGTTCGGTCTGACAGCCGCCCTGCACGGCAACCTTGATTTGGAAAACGGAGTCATCCAGCAAAGCAACTTTCACGATTACCCCATCCTGAAAATGAACGAATCGCCCGCCGTTGAGGTCGTGATCCTGGACAGCAAGGAGAACCCGACAGGTGTCGGCGAGCCGGCAGTGCCTCCGATAGCACCGGCCGTCGCCAACGCTGTGTTTGCACTCACTGGCCAGAGGTTGCAATCGCTTCCACTCAAGCCGGTCTGAGTCGAGCGGGTCCGGCCCCCGACAGAGCGGCGATTCTCTTCGGTTGCGCCTGTTAAACTTCAAGCAGGAGGCTATTGATGGCACACTTGCAACCCTTGCCTGACTCAGCCATCGACGAGACAGCCATTCTGGATCGCTTTGCCGAATACG